>JAPPII010000070.1 GCA_028820845.1 Candidatus Poribacteria bacterium | reverse complement strand
TCTACCAAAACCTAACAAAAATGTCAATAACTTACACAATGTAAACACTACCTAGGCACATTCCACTGTGTCGTAAAACTCAATCTCGGACGGCGTTTTACATTTTAAACTGTAATGTCATTGATTCTCCCGGTCGCAAATCCTCCCACCGTTGCAGCAACCGACGCAACTTCTGTCGCATTACGTCAAGTTGATCCTCTGTAAGCGTTATGGGCAGCCCTGCGCTGTAATTCTGAAATATGCCGTTCCCTTCAGTGGCACTATCCAACATATCCGTCTGTAACAATGCAACAATCGGCTCAACATCGATCGCTTCTTTCGGAATTTCAAAGGGGCGCGCCGCTTTTGGTGTGTTGAAATCCGGGATGTCGTACCCTTTCGCCACAAGCCCTAAGAACGCGTTTTTTAAACCGAGCGTTGTCTCAATAACATAGTGAGCAAAGTCGTGCTGCACAATTCCACGCGGGAGATGCGTCCAAGTGACACTTCCATCGTCCCGAACACAGGTTAGCGTATGGGGTTTGCGCTTCCACCGATGCTTGCCTTTCTTGAAATAGATAACCATTCATCGAACCCCTACTTAGAAAACTTCAGCTTGCCCCAGAGCGTCGCGAGTTTACCGCGCGCTTCGACACTGAGCGTGTTCTCAACCAAGTTACCAATCTCTGTTTTACTGAGGGCAGCGTTATAAATTCTCGCATCCTCTATGCGAGCGACGACCCAACCGTACGCTGTCCCACCGATGAGGGCGCGCGGTCCAAAAAGTGCTTCCACATCGCCTTCTTCCCAAGACATAATCGGTCCCATCGTATAACCACCGATGCGCTCCTCGTTCCGATATATCGTAATTTTTGCGTTTCCGCCCTCATCTTCATACGAAATCGCCAACTGGATTAACTTCCCCGTCTCTTTTTCCTCAAATCCAGGGAGCGGATCCTGCGTCCGCATAAAGAAGCTACTCCCAGCCATCCAACGCTTCGGTTGACGTTCCGCATAGACGATCGCATCAAAGGTATCTCCACTACTCTTATTGACCGCCAGCGTCGCACCTTTTGTAACGTTCAAATCATCTAAATAGATCCATGTTACCAAAGTCTTGTCAGGTCCAATGTCCGTTCCCTTATATCCAGTCGTCATTGCCCACTTATTGCTGCCGATGTGCAATTTCCCATCCTTCACCTCAGCACCCAAGAGCTCAATCTCGCTAAAGTGTCCCGTCAGGTCTTCTAACTCGACACCTTTCTCAAAGGTCCAATGCCCAACAAGATCTCCTTTTCTCTCTCCTTGTCCGAATGCTGGCATAATTAGGTTCCCGACGAGAAGCAGCAAAGCGAAACTGAATATGAAATAGCGTTTCAAGTGCCTCATTATTGTAACCCCCGCTGTTAAAATTATAGTGAATTCCATAATTAATTGGACACTTCTATTGTACCGCAAACCGTTAGTTTGCGGGTCCTCCAACCCAACACACAAACTAACAGTTTGTGGTACATAAATTCACATAGCTTAGTGGATAAAGAGAAATGACCGCGACGAGATGAGTGCCCATAGGAGATCTTCGCATCCTGTGCGATACTTCGGGCTTCCTGTGATGTACGCCTCAGCAGTCTCCACCTCCGTATCCGTTGGAAACCGGCTTAATGTGCTGAGATATAACTCAGTAATGAGTTCCCGATTATCAGGTTTCGCTTTTATCAGACGCGTGAGCGCACCACTGGAACTTCTCAATTTCTTATTGACGTAATTGGAGTTAATCATGTGGAGTGCTTGGGTAAGCGTCGGTTCAAGTTTCGGATCCAAATCACCAAGGAACTCACGATCAGAACGACCGTAAAGCGACAAGAAACGTGAACTCACCGGTAGCGGCAGTGCCACAGCACGCGTGCCAAGCGGATAACGCCCATATTTTTCTTGGGTTCCAGTAACATCATTTAAGACATCCAATAACACCTGCGCGACCATTGGACGTGGATAGAAACGGGAGAAAAACCGATCATCTAATTCATTCGTCTCATTTGGCGCCGCGGAGAGTTGATAGGTTCGCGAGTTGAGAATTCGCTTGATAATGTGTTTCGTATCAAATCCACTTTTTACAAAATCATCCGCCAACGCTTCGAGAAGTCCTTCAACGCTTGCGGGCGTTGTCGCTCGCATATCGTCAACCGGATCAACAATACCTCTGCCAAAATATTGACTCCAGAGACGATTGACGGTTGCTTTGGCGAAGTACGGATTCGTCGAGGAGGTCATCCAATCTGCCAGGACTTGCAGGACATCCCCTTGATAATCTGAAGAAAGTGATTCACCACCAAGAAACGTCGGTTGTGCAACTTCACCGCGATTGCCCTGAACAGATTGATTTATAACGCGTCCTGTGGGGTTATAGTAGACAACTTGCTCGTTGTAAAGCTCACCGCCGCGAATTCCGACCTTTCCAGTAAAGGCAGCGAAATTCCAATAGTCATCAGTCGTCCATTGGTCAAATGGATGCTTATGACATCTCGCACAACTCAACCGGATACCCAGAAATACTTGCGCCGTTGTCTCTGCTCTACCTGCGGGTTGACGCTCAATGCGGTAGTAGTTTGTAGGACCGTGTTGATACGTACTACCACGGGCAGTGATGAGTTCGCGCACAACTTCGTCATACGGTCTGTTTTGTGCGACAGCCCCGCGCACCCATTCGTGAAAGAGGGTCGCTCCACGTTCACCAAACGCACCATTTCCCAATCTACGCGGATGGATCCGCAACATATCCGCTAATTTTAACGTGCGCAGGTCTACCCATTCAGGCGTTTCAAGAAGGGCATCAATAAGTTTCGAGCGTTTATCAGAACGGGTATCGGCGAGAAACGCTTTTATCTCATCAGACCTTGGCAATCTACCGATTGTGTCAAGATAGACCCTACGAACAAAGACCTCATCAGTCGTTAGCGCGGAGGGACGGATATTGAGCTTCTTGAGCTTCGCAAGGACAAATTCATCAATGAAGTTATTAGGCGTGAATTGGGCTGCTTGCGAAGCCGCGTCTATCTCAGAAGCCCGCGGGATTGTCACAAACGAGGCATCAACAACACCCAAAAAACGAGCGATAATCGCCGTTCCGCCCCAGCGGACGCTTGTCACCTCACCAGTGGGGGACACTTCAGCAACCGGTGCGTCCTTAGATTCATAAACGGCTTTTTCGGTCACATCCTCAACAGAACCATCAGAAAAATAGGCGAGGACCTTGAGTCGTGCGGTCTCTCCAATATCGGATAAGACAACAGTACTCGGTTCAATTTCCAGTTTTCTCAAGCGGGGTTCGTCATCCGAAAAGGGCGCGCCTGCTTCAATCCATCGCAGAATTGTTAATGCGATATCCGAATTCGGTTCAAATCGCATATCGCCTTCATGCGGGACCTGCCCAGTAGGTTTAAGAAAAAAGAGACTCCGATCCGGTTCAAGTAGATTGATACGTCTGCCGCGATTGTGGTGTACAATCGGTTCATAGTCCGATTCTGGATTCAAGGTCAACAAAGACAGATTCAAACCGCCCTGTCCGCCAAATTTTCCGTGGCACATACCGGCGGAACATCCTTGTTTATCAAGGATAGGCGCGATGTCCTTGAGGAAGTAGGGTACAGTTGTGGAATCAAGGCTCCCGCCCCCTGTCATGTTCGCCTGTGCCACAAATGAAGTGGCAAACAGCAACACAACAGCATACGTAAAAAATTGCGCACTGTAGAAGGTGCGAGCGTGCTGTTTTCCAACTGATACTCTCAATAGGCGTTTCATGCGAATACCTCCGTGAAAACTTCGGTGACATGCTCCACAAATAGAAATTCAACACCTGCTTGGATGTCCTCAGGCACTTCAATAAAATGTTTTTCATTGCCTTGTGGCATAATAACTTTCTTGATACCCGCCTGCTTCGCCGCGAGGATTTTTTCCTTTACGCCGCCAATCGGGAGGACTCTGCCTCTGAGAGTGACCTCACCCGTCATAGCGACTTTAGGACTAATCCGCTTCTGAGTGGCAACGGAGGCGAGGGCGGTTGCAATCGTAATACCTGCCGACGGCCCGTCCTTCGGAATCGCGCCAGCAGGCACATGGACATGGATATCGTCTTCTAATACACTTGGATCAAATTTGAGTTTATTGGCTTGGGATTTGACATAACTGAGTGCAGCTTGCACGGATTCCTGCATGACATCACCGATCTGACCGGTAATGTGAAGCTCCGCACGGTCATTTGTTTTTTTCGTAGCGGTAACTTCAATAAAAAGAATTTCACCACCCGCGGGTGTGACAGACAGCCCTGTTGCGACACCGATGTCGGCTTTACGACCCGCAATTTCAGAATCGAACTTCGCTGGACCCAAATACGACGGAACGTCTCTCGCTGCAATGTTCGTTCGTTCTGTGTTCCCTTCGGCGACGCGGCGCGCAACTTTCCGGCAGAGCGTGCCGAGTTCACGCTCTAAATTCCGGACACCTGCCTCGCGGGTGTACTCACTCGCCACCTTGTTAATAGCCGTATCTCTTATATTTATAAGTTTCTTTTTTAGTCCATTCGCGTCCAATTGCCGTGGAATCAGGTACTGCTTAGCGATAATCACTTTCTCGTTAGCGGTGTAACCGGGGAGTTCTATCGTCTCCATCCGGTCACGCAACGGGGGTGGAATCGTATGGAGCTGATTCGCTGTTGTGACGAACATCACCTTCGACAAATCGAAAGGAACATCAAGATAGTTATCGGTGAACGAGTGATTTTGCTCCGGATCCAGGACTTCCAAAAGTGCAGCCGCCGGGTCCCCTCGAAAATCAGATCCGAGTTTGTCAATTTCATCAAGCATAAAAACAGGATTGTTAGACTCGGCTTGTCGGAGTCCTTTGACAATTCTACCGGGCATAGAGCCGATATAGGTGCGGCGGTGCCCTCGGATTTCCGCTTCATCGTGCATACCCCCCAGTGAGATCCGCACGAATTTTCTGTTCATCGCGCGCGCGATAGATCTACCAAGTGAGGTTTTACCCACCCCCGGCGGTCCGACAAAACAGAAAATTGGGCCCTTCATTTCTGTCTTCAACATACGTACAGCAAGATACTCAAGAATGCGTTCTTTAACCTTTTCCAGATCGTAGTGATCCGCATCGAGAATCTTTTGTGCAGCCGACAAATCTAACATATCTTCGGTACTGATACACCATGGAAGGTTGAGCAGCCAGTCCAAGTAATTTCGAGAAACCGTGGATTCCGGTGAGAAAGACTGCATTTTGGAGAGTCGTTTTAGTTCTTTTTCAGCTGCCTGCTTCGCTTTGTCTGGCATTTCAGTTGCGTGTAGCTGTTCCCGCATCTCATCGATTTCAAAACTGAGATCGTCCGCTTCACCAAGTTCGGTTTGAATAGCCTTGAGTTGTTCTCGGAGATAGTATTCGCGCTGTCCTTTGTTAATAACGGCTTGTGCGTTGTTTTGTATTTTGCTTTCCAGTTCGTGGAGATCAAGTTCTTTCGCGAGAATAACAGCGAGTGCGCTTAACCGCTCATAAACAGACACAGCTTCTAAAATACGTTGTTTGTCGTGTGGCTTCAAGTCCAAGACAGCGGCGATGTAGTCGGCGAAACGTCCGGGTTCGTCAAGCATTGTTTTCGTGATGCTGCCGTATTCTTCTTGGTAACGCGATGACATCTGAACGATACGTTGGAAAGTCTCATCGTTGCTACGGACGAGTGCTTCAATTTCTAAGACCTGTCCTTCACTCGCATCAGACGCTTCTTCATCACTTTTAAGAATATTGACACGGGCTTTGATGAAAGGCTCGGTGTGCAAAATTTCTTCGATTTCAACACGTTCACGTCCATGGGCGAGAAACAAGACATCGTCATCATCAGTTTTATAACGGAGGATGTGAACCAAACTCCCAACCGGACTGAGATCGCTCACGGTAATATTTTTGAAATCGTCCTTTTTCGGACGAAAGATGCAGAGCATGCGCTCCTCATTCATAGAGTCCTGAACCGCTTCAGTCGCCATTTTCCCTGAGAGGGCGACGTGATGTGGGGGAAAAGGCGGTACAGGGGGCATATATGGAAAAACGACGAGGTCATCCAGTGGCAGAATCGGTAATTCCCGGGTGAGTTCTTCTTGCTCCATAGTATCTTCTATATTTTCGTTTTCTTTAGTTTCCACGTTTTTTCTCCTTTAATGACTTATGGCTATTGGCTATTGGCTTACAGTTTCCATCTGCTAACTGCCAACTGCTAAAAACATAGCGTGCCATTTGCCAATCGCCAATTGCGAACTGCTAATTACAATCAGGGCCAAAATTGATACAGTGTGGTATTGGCGAGAATACTCCCGATGCTCCACAAACTTCCACATAAGTAGTCTCCGAGTGCAAGTCCCAGAAAAAACGGCACGGTACGCCTATAGGCTTTGAGCCCTCCCTGATGTAGGATGAGTGCTTTTATCACCCATGCAGCGAAAAGACAACTCCAGAGATTATACATCCCCCAACTGTTCGCCATTGCATAACCGAGCGGATGCAGGGGCCACCACAGAAACCGAGTTCGTAACAGCGTTAAACCAAACGCGATGCCTGCCCCACCTCCCATAAAAGCGAGGGCAGGGACATCGGTACCCTGTGGGTAATTCAACCAGTTCTCAAGTTGTCTATAAACCCCTCTGCCAAAGCCAAGTGCCCAAGGTCCGTAATAACCCGTTTCCGCACCATGTCGGTAATAACTATCCAAGAGTAACCAGAACACAACTATCGCGCCAACGAAGGTTGCGATGAGGATCGCGGCAGCGGTATGTTGCGGATGTATCTGTCGCCGCTCCGAAATTTTCAAAGCCTCCAGTTCCTGCGGCATCGGGTGTGCACGATACGCCCGGTTAAAGAACATATACAGCGAAAAAACAGCCTTTGTACTCGTCGTCAACCGTTGTGTGCCGACTGCTGTCACGATTAATCCGTGTGGGTCAACCCTATGTAAATCGTGGACTAAGAACCCCAATTCTGCGCGAAGGCGGGCAATCATCGTCGCCAGCAAAAAGTATAACCCGAAAAAGATGGGTATCACCCAGAGCGACATGCCCGCTTTATAGGAAAACACCGTCAAAAACAGCATTCCGAGCACAATACCGAGAACGGCGATGTGATAAGGCATCGGTTCACGCCGCATATCAACCTGCGATGTACCTCGGAGTCCGTCCACAACTCCGGCGACAATTCGCTTGAAATGTGTCCTACCCACCCAAGCAGCGGCCCCAAGGAGGACCATATATGCGCCGAAACTTTGGGCATCGGCGTACGGAAAACCGGGCAAATTCCGCACACCGATAATGCTCCCTGCCATTAGTTCAAATTTGTATATCCAATAAAACGCCCAACATGAAAAAAGCAGGTCCAACGGAATAAGAAAACTGATGCCAATCGCAAAAGGATAAAACGAAAGCCGGATGCCGCCCATCGCGTTCCAGGGGCGTCCTGTAAAATACTGATTAATGTTCTGCCGCTTGACAGGCAGATACGGCACTGCCGGATAAATGGAATTCAGCAAATTCAGGATGCTAATAGCCGCTGCAATCCCGAAACCCAACCACATCAACTTATTCTTGAAAAACCGTGTATTCGTCTCCGTCATTGCGAGCGGCAGTTGAATAATCGGATACGTTAACCGTTCACGCTCGGTCCACTGGATGCGGAGGAGTGTGTTAATACACAACATGACGAACATCAGGACGAGGATAAAAACTGTCCACCATGCAACAGGCACCGCCCAAGCAGTGATGTGTGCCTCACGGTAGAGGCTCGATTGTCCCTCGTAGTACCCTGACAAGACACCAGGGTCTTGAACCGTTAGCCATGTCGGCAGGTCTCTCCAAAACAGCTGCTGCCACTCATTCTCGGATGTTGCAAACCGGAAGGGATGTCCAAGAATAGTGACTAAGATCTCCATCATATCGTGCGAACAGAGGGAAGAAACAATGCACAACATGACGTAAATTGTTAGCAATTCAGCTGATGTCAGTTTCAGTTTTGACGACAGTTTTCCCAATATCGTACTGAATACTAACAACCAAAAGATAATGAAAATAACATTGGACAGTGGATGGATTAATGTCGGATGTGTATAACGAACGACCTCCAGTTCGATAATCCAAAAAACGTTAAGAGGAATCAGAAGCATCGCGATGACGAATGCCCTAAGCGTTAAACCACGTTCACCTCTATCGAATCCACCCACGTTCGCCCTCAATGATTACCTCCGTCTCGAATTTCGCGCAGCGCTGCTGATAGTCCTGTAAGGTTTTCACCGCCTGTTCGCCTGTAAGGAGACTCGGAAACCGGTCGGCCCCAATTTCGGAGGCGGCAGATGTTTCCGTAAGTTTCCCAGGTCGCACAGGGATTTTCGGTGGATCGGTCAAAATCGGGATTAACTCAACTGATTTCAGAATACCAGATGCAAATGTCGCCTTTGGGATAACTATATGTGAGTGCTGTTTATCGTAGGTATCATAGATGAAGTCCGCGAGGCTATAAACAATAGGTTTGCCCTGATATAACTCAATACCCCCAAACGTATGCATCTGCTGACACAATACCATATCTGCCCCAGCGTCAATCAGTGCGTGTGCGAAAATCTGTTGTCGTCCGATAGCGTCATCAGCAGCTCGCCCTTGGCTCCCCCAGTGTAACCAGACAATTACAAGTGCTGCTTTTGACCGCGTCTGCTCAACTGCCGCCACCATCTCACTATAAACAGCGTAAGCAAGCGGATCCTCAGTGTACTGTGTGAACTCATTCACACGGTAGTATCCGAGCAAACCGACTTGTACGGATCCCGTGCCTACAGTGACTGGCACATAAGCCGGAAGTATTGCCGTTTCAGGACTTGTGCCAGCACCAATCGACTTGACATTATACCGTTCCAGTTCAGCAATGGTATCCGCTAAGGCTTCAAACCCAAAGTCCATCATATTGGGAGTGGCTAAAGAGACAGCGTCAAAACCCGCATTTGCGATAGCCCTTCCAAGCCCCGGTGCCGACCGAAACGGATTTTCAATCCCGTACCGAGGTTCACCTCTCTGTGAAATGCTCGTGTTCAGGGAAGCGGTAGCGACATCTGCCGACTGAATCAGGGCAGCAGTGCCTTGAAAAAACAGTCCGGCACCTTTCCTTTCAATCAGGGGTGTCATGCGGCTACTGACGGTAATATCCCCGACAGCAAGCACTGAAATCTCGTCTGAGGTAGCTGCTTCGTCTGCTGCGACGCTATGGGCGACTCCGCTGTAGATCATCACCCACAAGAGACTGCTAATTAGAAAGTGGACTTGCAATCTTCGGTAGCATGAAACCCTTAAGGAACGCTCAGCATATCTAACTTTCGTCATCTTCCGGGTTTCCATCCAAGACTTCATCGAGGTCCAAATTGATTCCGAATTCATCCAACAAACCATCGTCTTTCAATTTCATTCCCAGCATAATCAGTATCTCAGCTAAGGTCAGCCGATCAACTTTTGTGGATTCAAGCGTTTCGGTTTCAGAGATTAACTCTGTGCGCAACGACTCCTGACCGCGGCGTGCCTGCTCTCGTAGAAGTTTTGTTTCGTTACTCAGCCGATCGATTTCCGTTTGGAATTCGTGGGCAAATTCGTTTACCAGTGTTGACAACTTCTGAAGGTCTGATTCGCCGCGCGCAGTAACCGCATCAAGCCGGGCATCAATCTTTACATCAACGAGTCCCTCAATTTTATCCAGTGTTAAACCGGAATCCTCGCTGCCAAGCTTGGCAGAAAGACCGCGAATATCAGCCTTAACCTCTGCTATCTCCTCGGTAACACGCTGGTCCATACGTGTGAGTTTGTCATCAACTTCCTGTTGCATCTCCTTTAGTTCTTGATTGAGGGTACGTAAACGCTTGTTATAGCTCCTAATATACCGTCCAACAATACTATCACGGAGCTGCGCCTCTAATTGCTCTCGTGCCGGTTCTGCTTCGACTTCCGCACCGTCATGCGCTGCGTCTTGGAAATCCATCGGGTCTTGCATATATGCTGTTCCTCCGCTTAACCTACAACCTAAAACTACGGATAATTATAGACGTTCTCAGACTGCACGGGTGTATCCGGATCCGGAAAATCGGCATCTGAGTGTTGATTATTAATTTCACGGTTCGCATTGAACTCACGTAAGATGCAGCTAACAATCTCCTCTGTATACGCCTGCGCCTTAACAGTCTGCTGATTCGCTTCCCACGCCATCCGTGCAGCGGCTTCAAAATACTCGGCGTGTTTATAGGCATCAAGCAGGTCGCTGCCACGTGAAAATGTGCCGTGTCCTACCCAGTAGAGAATGTAGCGCTCAGGGCTCCCGCCATTTTGAAAAAGCCGCAAACTCTCATAGGATAACTCTGGGATACCCGGTGCCCGCTCTTCCACAAATCCGATACCGCTGGAGGCATCGTATATAATCGGAGTCTCTGGCTCATATCCTCTGAGGAAGTTATAGAATCGATCAGGTGCCCCATGCTCCGTGCGAGAAATCAGATTCAAGAACTTCGGTTGTAAATGCACAAGTGCATTAAACCCGTGTTCCTCCAATTGCTCAAAAATGAGGAGGTAATGGAACATCTCACTGGTTGGTGCCGGTGGTGCAATACGATCTCGATTGCGATCCAGAGCCGCCTGATCTGGTGTGCCAAATCGCATCCGATAATGCATGCCATCGGGTTCAACCTCAATCAGTGTTACATTAAGGGCAGGATGTTCAATACCAATCATATCCAAACGTGACCCCGATTTTGTAAGCAGGACATGCCTTCCAGCTAACCCCTTGACAACAATCTGTGGGGGCAACTGATAACGCGGTGAAGCGTCATAAGGGATAAGACATGCTTCTTCAACGGCTTCCGTTAAAACGGCTCCCATATTACCAGCAGTCGCCCACAAGTATTGGTGAGCGTGTGCATGGGCACCTACCCAGCCCATCTGACCTATGAGTGTCCCACATTCGCTGTCAGACGGGATTGGACGCAGGTCGGGATGGTAGCCCCGTTCCTGCCAACACTTATAGCGATAGGTCTGTGGCGGTGGGGGTGTCAAAGTATTCGTCAAATACGGATTGGCTAATGATGCTTCCACTCGCGCTCCTCTATAGACATAGCACTCCACTGAAGTGCAAGAAACTGAAAACCGAGAACTGATATTTATTAACTATAACATGTCTAAAGGAAAATAGCAAATTTTTAGTCGGGATACAGGAAACAGGGTAAATAGCTTGCCTATTTTCATGCTGAATCGCAGATTACCCAGATTACGCTCACAGGTTACGCGGATTTTGGGACCTTTTGTTGTCTGAATCAAGATTTACAGGATTAAAGGATTGACAGGATTTAGCTGACTGCTTTTTGCTATTTGCTAACCGCTGAGAGCAGCGCGCGACAGAAACTGGTTGAAATACCTGTGGAAAGTATGATAAAATTTGTAAACGATAAATCGTATCGGAACGGACAAGACTAAAATTCTATGCAACGAAAGGCATAAATACCTAATGCGAACTGAAACAGACAGTATGGGGACGCTTCAAGTCCCAGACGACCGATATTGGGGGGCGCAGACACAGCGTGCACTCCAAAATTTTAAGATTGGTGATGAACGTCTGCCACGCGCAGCTATATGGGCACTCGGCACTATCAAACAGGCAGTTGCACAAGTGAACGCCGACCTCGGTCTGCTTGCGCCACAACTTGCAGAGGCAATTAGCAACGCAGCACAAGAAGTTATGGATGGTGACTTAGATGACCACTTTCCGCTCCGTATCTGGCAGACAGGCAGCGGAACGCAGACGAATATGAACGTCAATGAAGTCATCTCAAACCGAGCCATTGAGATGCTTGGGGGGGAGATGGGCAGTAAGGATCCCATTCACCCGAACGACCACGTTAACAAATCACAGTCAACGAACGATGTCTTCCCGACATCAATCCACTTGTCAATGGTCCGGCAAATTCAGGGGCACCTGTTGCCGCGATTGATTGCCTTGAGAGGGGCGTTTGCGGAGAAAGCCTCCGAGTTCGCTGAGATTGTTAAGATTGGACGAACACATTTGATGGACGCAACACCGTTGACACTTGGACAGGAGTTTAGTGCTTACGTCCAGCAATTGACCGCTGCGGAACAGCGCATCGAGGCTGCACTGCCACACCTCTGTGAACTTCCTATCGGGGGCACTGCTGTTGGGACAGGATTGAATACACACCCCGATTACACGGCAAGCGTTGTGGCACGGCTCTCGGAGACAACGGGAATTTCAGAACTCAAACGGGCACCGAACGCCTTTGAAGCATTGGCATCAAGGGATGCAGTGGTGAGTGCCAGCGGCGCGCTGAAGACGCTTGCTGTGGGTCTGTTTAAAATAGCAAATGACATCCGGTGGCTCGCTTCAGGACCCCGGTGTGGAGTCGGTGAATTGCGGTTACCTGAGATGGAGCCGGGAAGTTCCATCATGCCCGGAAAGGTAAATCCGACCCAATGCGAAGCCGTTACGATGGTATGCACACAGATTATCGGGAACGATGCGACACTGGCGTTTGCGGGTGCGAACGGTGCGTTGCAATTGAACGTATTTATGCCTGTGATTGCTTATAACGCCTTACAATCCATCCAACTCCTCGGCGATGCGTGCGAATCGTTCCGAACGAATTGCGTTGCGGACATCGTTCCGAATACGGAAATGATTGGACGGTATTTGTCAGAATCTCTGATGCTTGTAACAGCACTGACCCCCCACATCGGCTATGATCGCGCAGCAAAGGTCGCACAATACGCCCATGAGCATGGATGCACACTCCGCGATGCTGCTATCGCTTTAGATGCCTTGACTGGAGAGGCTTTTGACGAGCTTGTTGTTCCATGGGATATGACGCATCCGAATTTGGGTTAATGAAATCATTTGTTACGGAGAACCCACGGCGTGTGCCTACTACGATTGTGCTCTGGACGATGTCTAACATTTTGAGACAACATTCATAGAAAGTCCATGACAGTAGGGAAAGACGGCAAGTGCGCGTTCAGGGATGTGTCTGCCTCTATATTTATGATTTTGGGTCCATTTGCAGTTGGAGTGTTTGCACTCGTAGCACTGTTTACCGTTGGCAACCCCGTTTTTGACGAAGTGTATTGACATCTTAGGTAGTGTTTACATTTGAAAGTATTGCTACTTAGGGGGTCTTGTGGTATAATATGTTTATGGAAACCCCAAAAACAGATACATCTCAAGAACTCCCGCATGTCATAAGTGATGCAGCTTGGCGAAGCCTGTTACCCTTTCTCCGGTCTTATCCTAACGTCTATGTCGGCAATCCCGAAGCCTGTAGACGTTTTCTCTCAGCAGTGCTTTGGATCACCAAAGAGGGTGCCTCCTGGCGGGCACTGCCTGAAGTCTATGGCTATTGGAACACGATCTATCGCCGGTTCGGTAGATGGTGCGATACGGGTGTCTTTGAGGCACTCCATAAACATTTTCACGATGCGGGTGAAATCTCAGCGCTTCTCGTTGATTCTACGATGGTTCGGGCGCATTCTTCTGCCGCGGGTGCCCCGAAAAAAAAGGCGGACAAGACGCGGCGTGTCTCGGGCGAAGCCGAGGCGGATTTACCACGAAACTGAATCTTTCTCTCAGCGATGCCTGGGTGCCCTTGCGGCTGATTTTGACTCCTGGAAATCGCAACGATATAACGCAAACTCCTGCGCTCATCGAAGGCTATTGCTATGAGTATGTCATAGGCGATAAAGCCTACGACTCGGATGCCTTTAGAGAGGCGATCGTCTCAGCAGGGGGTGTCGCTGTGATTCCGCCCCGGGCGAGTCGCACTGACTCACGTCCTTATGACGAGGCACTCTATAAACGCAGGAACATCATTGAACGGTTCTTTCATCGGTTGAAACAGTATCGGCGCGTTGCGACGCGCTACGATAAGTTAGGGATCAGGTATCTCGGTTTCGTCTATTTCGCAGCTCTACTTATAACCACTAAGAAAATGTAAACACTACGTAGACAGTTCACAAGAGGCTCCTTGTGAAATAGCGTTGATTTTCCCGAGTGTGACATGTTTTGCCTTGTTAGTCAAGAAAAAAATCAATGAAAACACTAGCTATCGTAATGTTATGTTTTATCTGCGTTTGTGGAATCTGGTTAGGATATGTTGAATATAAACGACATGTATTCAACAAAAATCCACCCAAACCAGTAATAGAGAAAACTAATTCTGAGAATACCACTGAAGCTGAAACTGTAGAGTTATCAGATTCTTCTATGCCTATTGAATCGCCTGAGGTGTCTAATATAGATGCAGGTAGGGTCAAAATAGAAGGTGAAATACCAACGAGTCCACCTATAGATTCTGAACCTGAACAAGTTAATAAACCGCTTTGGCCTGGAATTGATAATCAGGAAACAGAAACTATTGTACCTTGGGAAGATCCGAATACTGCTAGTACTAATTACCGTGATATGGATCCAGAGGAATATGCGGAGCACTGGCGTGAAAAACTCAAGGAACAGCATGGTGATATTCCAGAAGTTGACATGTTTATACAATTACATTTAGCACTTCATAAGAAAGAGCCAATGAAATTAGATGATCATGTAACTTTTGTAGAGCTTCTTAATTTTTTCTATCCCAGCGGTGATAACGCTAAAGGATTAGAAGAAATAAAAGCTTATCGTGAGGAACTCGGTGGTGATACACTTTTAATGCCTCCGAAATAAAACAGAACAGGGGTGCTAAAAGCACCCCTGTTTTACTTGCAAAATTGAAAGGAAACCTGCGTAGCAGATGGCCTCTTGATAATTGACAACTACTTAATCATCAGAGGCTTCCGCGATTTCCGTATCATCAGAATCAACCTCTAAGTTTCGGAAATCAGAGAATCCACTACCGACAGGGATAAGACGTCCGAGGATGACGTTCTCTTTCAAGCCATAGAGCTGATCTCTTTGTCCACTGACAGCAGCATCCGTTAGGACTTTCGTCGTCTGCTGGAAGGAAGCAGCCGAGATGAAACTATCCGTGCTCAAAGAAGCCTTACTGATGCTCTGGAGAATGGGTTCACCTGTGGCAGGTATATCCCCTCTATCCTCAACTTCGTTGTTAATACGCGCAAATGCTTTGCGCTGCACCTCATCATTCGGGTAGAAGTTCGTATCACCAGGTTCTTTAATCCGAACCTTCGTGAGCATCTGCCGTACGATTGTCTCAACGTGTTTATCGTTGATAGTGCCTGCCCCATAGACCCTCTGAACTTCGTCAACAAGGTATGCCCACACCGCTTCTTCACCTTCCACAGCCACACCTTCGATTGCAGTGCGTCCGATACTCAAAATGTCGTGTGGATTGAGAAATCCATCGGTGAGTGAGTCGCCTGCGTTGACCCAGTCGCCTTCAGCGACACGACGTTTTTCATCAGGGATCGGATAGAGACGGCTCTGGTACCCCTCATGTTCAATGCGATAGTTGGGAACACCGTTCTTCGTGCCTGCAAATCGGACGTACCCCTCAATCTCAGCGATTTCAGCGGCATCGTCGCTTTTGGGTCGGCGCGCTTCAAAGAGTTCTGTGACGCGTGGAATACCTGCCACAATATCGCTGTTCGCCGTTCTCTCATGGAGTTCCGCGAGCGTCTCACCCGTCTGCAACCTATCCCCCTCTTTGACATCAAAAGAGTAGCCGGGTGGGATGACGTGAGGCACCCGAGTGCCATCAGATGTCTCGATTTCAATACGCATCCGCAGCGCGAGGTCATCCACTTCAAATCCAGGACAGAGTCCCTTCTTCTGGATACCCTCAGCAACCACTGGCGGTAACACATCGCCTTCACTATAGAAGTGATCCGTACTATCGGAAGCTTGACCCTGCTCAGCAGATACATCCGCAGGAGATGCTACGTCCTCCACATCCCGTTGCTTGATCGTCACAAAATGTGCACGTTCCAATTCGTGGTCTCTATTGGGATTAGAGGTTTCTGTCGTCATAACACTCGCATGGTAAATCTCGGTGAGCGTGTAAGTCGGCTGCTGGCTTTCCTTCCTGAGATCACGGTACGCCTTCGCGGAAAATTCAACACCCGCCTTAAGAGGCTTCTCAATATCCCGGTTATCCTCAAGGATCTGGTACTTGTCAATTATAGCATCGAAACCCTTAAACTTTCGATTGTATGCCTTGTACTCATCCTCGGTCAGTTCATCCTTGCCCTCCAATTCCTTCTTGAGGTCAACGTGATGGACAGCAATAACCTTATAGCCTTTCGTGAGTTGCACTGTGAGCGGGGTATCCGACTTCAGAAGTTCCTTGTACTGGGTTTCCGTAAGACGCTGACCAACAACCAATTCTGTAGTCCCGCCTTCAATCTTTGTCACCTCAAAATAGGCTTCAACATCAAAACCTTTGTATTGGCGACGGTATGCGTTGACTTCCTTGGATGTAAGTTCCGCGTCTTCCTCGAATGGACAATCGGCGCGATTAAGAGCCGTGATACGATAGATACGTTCCGCCTTGATGGCATCACTGGCGACTTCCGATTCTTTTTTATCAACGGCAACAGCAGGATATTTTATCCCAAACTGCTTTTTCTCACTCTCAGTCAGCAAGTCGCCTTGTTTGAGGGAACAATCAGGATGATAGACCTGTGTTACACGGTGCCGGAGTGGCGGTGCATCAAAACCAAGGTAACGTCGATGGGCACGTTCTACCTCAGTCTTCGTTGGCTCAGCACCGACCTCAAAAGGACAGTCAGAATGATACACAGCTGTCACGACGTACCGTTCAGTTTCTTGCCTCTCAACCTTAAACGCCCGTTCAAGCTGCTTGTACTGTGCGCGCGCTTCCGTATATTCACGTTCTGTTAGCTCCTGACCGACCGTGAACGGCGAAGCATCCGAAGTTGACTCCTCAGCCAACACAGTAGACTGCTTAAGCAAAGCAGGCGCATCAGGGATTTCTGTATTCATGATGTAAACCGGCTTTGAATCCACTTCAAAGGGTGTCAGCCATGGTGTGATAACCTCAGATGACACTTCCTGTCCAACCTCAAACGGTAAGTCATCTCGAGTACAGGCAGTTACGCGGTAAACAAGTTTAAAGTTTTGCGCGTTAACGGTTCTCGCTTGCTTGTCGACAGGTGCAGGTTGAGTGCCGGACCTCTCCGCTATTATTTTCTGGTTTGCCGCTGTTAATTCCCGTCCTATGTCGGGAACATTCGGGGGCCTGGGGTCGGTAGGCCTTTGTATAAGTGAACCTCCCGTTGACGGCAATTGCTCGGCAGTAAAAAGTTCGCCTGTTTCTGAATCTCGAGAGAGCCATTCTCCATCAAATCCATACCGAATCTCTGCCTTTAATTTTTCCATCTCTTCAGCAGTGAGTCGATCGCCAGGCTTCAGTGAGACATCAGCGTGATGCACCTTTGTCACGCGGTAGTGCTGCTCTACAAAACGCTGGAAGCCATAGGCTTCTTGTGCTTTCGCGTATTCCGTTTGTGAGAGTCGATCACCGACCTCCAAATCACAATCACCATCCAAGACCTCTGTGACTTCGTACAACCACGCCTTGGTATCAAAACCCTTATAGCGTTCCGTGTTTTCGATATACTGCTTCTCACTGAGGAGTTCGTTTACACGCAACGGGCAATCGGGGTGATTGATTTGTAAGATCTTATAGGCAGGCCCATCAAAACTCATTCGGTTTTCGGTGGATATCCAGCGTTCGCCCTCTTTTTGCACCGTACGACCGGGTTGGAAATCGAGGAAACGCACCGTCCCATTGACTTTAGATAAGATTTTCCGCTGCCGGGCTTCGGTAACATCTTCGACGGCACCACCCGTGTGGAACGTCCGCATGGTGAGCTGGGTTCCGGGTTCACCGATAGATTGCGCAGCAATGATACCGATCGCTTCACCCACATTGACGAGATGGTTCGTCGTGAGATCGTTGCCGTAACACTTGGCGCAGACCCCTTCTTCAGCTTCACAGGTGAGTACAGAACGCACCTTCACCACCCTTATGTCAAGTGTGCCAATGTGTTCCGCCATCTCTGCTGATATGACAGCATTCGCGGGAACAACTACAGCATTGGTCTCTGGGTCAATGATATCTTCGCCAGCAACACGTCCATTAATTTTAAAGGCGAGGTCTCCACCAGCCGTCGAAAATTTCTGGATGCTGTTGAGGGTCCCACAATCTTCGGCAGTAACACGCACATCCTGCGCAACATCCACCAACTTCCGTGTGAGGTAACCCGATGCAGCGGTTTTCATCGCCGTGTCCACCAAACCTTTACGAGAGCCGTAGGTAGAATTAAAATAGTCAATAACATCCAGACCTTCACGATACGAACAAAAATAGTTAGGGAGTTGGTCGTCTTGACGCTGCGTAGATGTCCCTATCGGCGGAATGAGGATATCGCCATCCTGTTTCGCCTTCAACCCAATAAATGCACTGATTTGCATAAACGGGTTTTTCCTTGCACGCGCACCACTATCTGCCATGATATGCACCGGACTAAACCCTTCTACGGCTTTGTCGTGGATCTCCGATCCACTGGCATCCACGTGGGGGTGAACCTTGCGTGGATCGCCACGCTCGACCAAGGCAGTCCCTATCCTCGGCAAGGTATCGAACATCTCATCTTCTATTTTATCCATTGCATCTATCCAGATGCGAATCTGCTCGTTTTCGGACTCCTCGCTCTCAGTGGCAGAAGCACCTTCAAGGAGTGCATCAATTCGTGCCTGCGCATCGTTGACCAAGGCATTCCGGTTTTCAGGGGTCAGGTAATCAATGATACCGGGTGAAATACCACTCAGCGTTGCGTACTCGAAAGCAAGTTTTTGGATTTTCTCAAGTACGTCGGTTGTCGCGCGTGTTCCCAATTCGGGATGGTTGAAACATCTGGAGATGAGGTCAGATAATTCCCTACCTCCCGCCTCAGCATTGAAAAATCGTATATGCTGCGCCGACGCTTGGTCTTCCCAGTCTAATTCAGGGGGTAGCACCTCGTTAAAGATAACCCGACCTACCGTTGTGAGAATGGGTTCTGTGGTTTTTCCACCCTCCGTCTTTTCACAAAAAAGTTGGAGACTGTCATGAAGTTTAAGTTGACCGGCTACATGGGCAGCGATAACCTCTTCTGGACCGGAATAACGTCGGTGGTACCACGGTTTGTCCTGAAGTGCTTCAAAAGCAGCAGGATCCTTTTCGGCATAAGCGGCATGCAAATCCTCAGCGTCCTGCGTGTGTTCAGGTAACGTCTTTGTGAGGAAACTCGGCCCAAGCACCATATCGAGTTCCGGGACAACTACAGGATCTCCATGTGAAGGCTTGAGAATATTATGGCTACTGAGCATCAGCATTTTCGCTTCAGCCTGTGCCTCCACAGTCAGGGGTACGTGAACAGCCATCTGGTCGCCATCAAAATCGGCATTGAAGGCTTTACAGACAAGCGGTGGAATTCTGATGGATTTGCCTTCCACCAAGACAGGCAAAAACGCCTGAATGCCGAGTCGATGCAACGTCGGCGGGCGGTTGAGTAGAACAGGATGGTCGGCAATAACCTCCTCCACAACATCCCACACCGGTGAATCCGCATCCACATGTTCAGCGAAATGTTTCGCCCGTTTAATCGTTTGCGCGTGGTTATGCGCTTGAAGTCGCTCAATAATAAACGGCTTGAACAATTCCACTGCCATCCGTTTTGGAATACCACATTGGTGCAACCCCAATTCGGGACCAACAACGATAACACTTCGCCCAGAGTAGTCAACCCGTTTTCCAAGAAGATTCTGACGGAACCGTCCAATCTTACCCTTAAGCACATCAGCGAGGGATTTCAGGGGACGATTACCGGGACCGGTTACACGTCTACCGTGGCGTCCGTTGTCGAAGAATGCATCGACCGCTTCCTGCAACATCCGTTTTTCGTTTCGGAGGATCACCTCTGGCGAACGGAGTTGTATCAACTTACGGAGTCGATTGTTACGATTAATGACACGCCGATAGAGATCATTGAGATCGCTCGTAGCGAAGCGTCCGCCCTCAAGTGGAACCAAGGGCCGCAAATCCGGCGGAATAACCGGAATCACATCCAGAATCATCCACTCGGGTCGCTGTCCCACTTCGACAAACCCCGCTATCTGCTTCAGCTGCTTGGCAACCTTAAGCTTTTTCTGGTGGCTCGTGGTTTCCTCAAGCATTTCGGTGAGTCGTTTCTTCTCCGCTTCAAGGTCAATATTACTCAAAATCTCGCGAATCACTTCAGCCCCGGTACCCGCACGAAATCCGCCTCGGTATTTGTTACTATACTCAAGGTATTCAATTTCGGTTAGCACCTGCCGAGGTTCCAGTGGGCACTCCGGATCGGTCACCTCAACGACAATAAACGCGTCAAAATAGAGCACGAGTTCAACTTGGCGTGAGGAGAGTTCACAGAAAGTACCGATGCGCGACGGAATACCTTTAAAGTACCATATATGAGAGACAGGAGCGGCAAGTTGGATATAACCGAGCCGTTCCCGGCGAACGCGCTGTTGCGTGACTTCAACGCCACAACGGTCACATATTACACCTTTATGTTTAATCCGTTTATACTTACCGCAGTTACACTCCCAATCCTTTTGCGGTCCGAAGATAGCCTCACAGAAAAGTCCTTCGGGTTCGGGTCGGAAAGAACGGTAGTTGATGGTTTCCGCTTTCTTGACTTCACCGCAGTTACATGTCCCCTTTTCCGGGCATATAAAGGGACCATCCGCAGCATCAGAAGGATTCCTACGCCTGCAACTCGTCTGCTTCGCCGAGTCTTTAATCTGTTCCGGCGAAGCAATCTTTATGGAGATGCTGTCAAATGCCTTGTTCATCAGTTCTCCTTTCGCGTATCGCTATTAGCGGTTCGCGGTTCGCTAATCATCACTGTCTTTGTCAAGGGATACATGCAGTCCAAGTGTTTGGAGTTCACGGACGAGGACCTTGAACGATTCGGGCGTACCTGGTGGTTCTGGGTTCAGTCCTTTCACAACCGACTCATAGATTTCCCGTCTGCCAAGCACATCATCGGATTTGATCGTGAGCATCTCTTGGAGCGTATGCGCTGCGCCATAAGCCTCCAACGCCCAGACCTCCATCTCACCGAGCCGCTGTCCGCCGTGCTGTGCTTTACCGCCTAAGGGCTGCTGTGTAACGAGGGAATACGGACCGGTTGAACGGGCATGCATCTTATCTGCAACGAGATGGTTCAGTTTCAGGAAATAGACGTATCCGACTGTCACTTCTTGTGCGAACGGTTCGCCGCTTCTACCGTCATAGAGGATACTTTTACCCGTCTGCTTACTCCGTTCGGGCAGTTCGGTCTCCCCGAGCTTTTCAAAAATTTCCGACTCTGTCGCGCCATCAAATACCGGGGATTCCGCACGAATGCCGAGTTCATGGCATGCCCATCCGAGATGAATCTCCAAGATTTGACCGACATTCATTCGAGACGGCACACCCAACGGATTCAGCACCAACTCAACCGGCGTACCATCCGGAAGGTAAGGCATATCCTCTTCGGGTAAAATTTTAGCAACAACGCCCTTGTTACCATAGCGACCCGCCATCTTATCACCGACAGAAATCGAACGCTTACTGGCAACATAGACTTTCACGCGTTTAATAACGCCGGGTTTCAATTCATCCCCCATCTCTAATTGCTGAAGTGCTTGTTCCTTCTCTTCTGTGTAAGTCGTTATTCTTCCCTGCGCCATCTCCTCAACACGCTGGATGTGTTCCATCGCTTCCGCACCGGTTACACGGATGTCCGAGAGCGACAAACTGCACGCTTTGCGCGCCTTTTGATAGTCAGCATCAGAGACATCATCGCCAACCTGGAGTTCACACTGGGGGTCGAAAACAGCTGTAATATGCCAAGTAGCCTCAGTTTTAAGGTCTCTCGCAGTCCGAACGAGTGATTCGCGCTCTTCAGGGGTTAATCGTTGACCGGCTGCAATAGAACGCGCCGGAAAGTCCCTGCTAACTTGC
Source organism: Candidatus Poribacteria bacterium (assembly GCA_028820845.1). Taxonomy (NCBI): domain Bacteria; phylum Candidatus Poribacteria; species Candidatus Poribacteria bacterium. The sequence continues at coordinate 9,621 of JAPPII010000070.1, read as the reverse complement.
TGGTGATCAGCATCGGAAATATCCTGACCAACTGTCAATGGACACTCGTCTTCAAAGACTGCCGTAACGTGCCAAAACAACTCGGTCTGTAAATCCAGATATGTTTGGCTCAATTGCTCCCATTCGCTTTGGGTAAGCATCTGTCCTTCCGTGAGGGGTCCACCAGACGCTTCAAGTTGTGCGACAACGGCTTGCTCAAATTCAGAACGTTCCACTTTTCGCAATTCGCTGTTCGCGGTCTGCGGTTCGCTGTTCGCGGTTACCAATTCGTAGAAACCCCAACTATCGGGTTCTGCGTTTTCTTCAGTTACCAACACTCCGAATCGCGCGCCTGTCTCAGTAAGGACCTCTTTAAGGTGTTCGGAATGCTCTCCATCTTCGGCGTGAGCCTCCTCACACACAGCAACTGCAACCACGCCATCATCGGGAGCACGGAGCAGAACATCAATAGAATCCGATTGTGTATCTAAAGGTTCCGTCGCTTCATGGAGAAGCGGTTCAGTATTTTCTAAAAGCGGTTCGCAAATCCGACCAAGATATGCTTGCACTGCTTCAACGGTTTCGGGTCCAAAATGTGGTGAGCCGGCGACCTCTTCTATCATACCATCATTTTCGTCACCTTCAACCCCCAATGGGTCTTCAGTTGACAGATCCGGATAATGCACCACAACAGTCGGCGCAAGTTCAGGAACACCTGTTACCCTATAGAGCGTTTCAGCGACAAAAGCTTCGGAGATCGTGTCTTCAGTTACCGTATAGTATTCATCTGCCGTAAAACCAGAGATATACGTATCCAAAATCTCAGCAGTGAGTGTATCCCCCACATCAGCAAAAGGTACAGCGGCATCGTTACCGCCCACCGTGTAAAGTGGATTAGCAAGTTCGCATCCGATGAGCGTCTTCCGAATCTCCTCACCCTTTCGGTAACGAATAGAAGCACACTGTTCGTACCAGGTCTCCTCAATCTCTTTACGTTTCGACTCAAAGCGCAAGCCATCAGGAATTGAAGACCCAGATTCGCCCTGCGTCCACTCCCCGCGTCTCTGTGAGACATCGGGTTTACGGGAAAACACCTTTACATCAATAACGACCCCTTCAACGCCCGGACGGACATAAGTAGAGGCATCTCGGACCTCCTTAACCTTTTCACCAAAAATTGCACGCAGCAGTTTCTCCTCCGGTCCATACTCGCTCTCACCCTTCGGTGTAATTTTTCCGACGAGTATACTCCCCGTGCCAACGACACTCCCGACGCGAATGATCCCTTCTTCATCGAGTTGCGTGAGCCGTGCTTCGCTAACGTTGGGAATATCACGTGTAATTTCTTCGGGACCGACTTTCGTCTCACGTGCCTCGACCTCGAACTCTTCAATATGGATAGAGGTGAAGGTATCCCCTTTAATGAGGCTCTCGCTGATGAGAATAGAATCTTCGTAATTGTGACCACCCCACGGCATATAAGCACACAACACATTCCGTCCGAGCGCGAGTTCCCCGCTCTCTGTAGAAGTCCCGTCTGCAATGACCTGATCAACTTCCACTGTATCGCCGACTGCGACGATTGGACGTTGGTGGATACAGGTTCCGCTGTTACTCCGCTTGAAGGTCTGAAGTTTGTAAACATCGTAACCCATCTCACTGAAGGTATTCTCGCCTTTATCGTGGTGAAGGGTTTCACCCGTGTATATGAGGATTTCATCAGCAGAGACGCTTGTGACGGTCCCGGCACGTGTCGCCGTTACGAGTGCCCCGGAATAGCGCGCAGCGGGTTCTTCCATCCCCGTTCCAACTAACGGTGCTTCTGGCCGGATGAGTGGCACAGCTTGACGCTGATGGTTGGATCCCATCAAGGCGCGGTTAGCATCCTCGTGCTCCAGAAATGGAACAAGCGCAGCAGAAACCCCGACAATTTGTTGTGGGGCGACCCCGATATAGTCCACCCGCTCCATCGGAAGGGACAATACATCTTCTCCACTCCGAACAGGTAACGTCTGTTCAGAAGCATTCGCACCCCCATTCGTATCGCGTGGAATTGACTTTGCGGCAATGAAAGCGGCATCTTCGCTATCCGCACTCAAGTATTCTACCGAACCCACCGTTGAATCGTTCTCAACCTTATGATAAGGTGTCTCTATAAAGCCGTAAGGATTTATCCGTCCATAGCACGCCAACGAGACGATGAGTCCAATCGATGGACCTTCAGGTGTTTCCAACGGACAGACCCGCCCGTAGTGTGTCCGATGGACATCTCGGACAGCTGCCGTGGCTCTATCTCGGTGGAGCCCGCCCGGACCAATGGCTGAAATACGCCGTTTGTGTGTCAACTCATCCAGCGGATTAATTTGCTGCATGAATTGCGACAACTGGTTCGACCCGAAGAACTCACGGAGTGCCATCATCAACGGCTTCGGGTTAATCAGCGTAGACGGAATAATCTTATCGATATCGTTGGTCGTACTCAATCGTTCACGTGTTGTTCTGCGAATCTGAAAGAGTCCCATCCGGAACTGGTTTTCAAGCAATTCGCCGATAACCCGCACGCGTCGGTTGCCGAGATGGTCAAGATCGTCCTTTGGCGAGACGCCGTTATGTACATTAAGAAGATGCGCTACCGTGGCAGCAATATCTTCGGCACGCAGCGTGCGAAATGTCTCTTCGGGTGGTTCCCCGTAAACAGACATATTTTTAAATTTGTGATTAAGTTTGTACCTTCCAACGACACCTAAATCATACCGGTGTGGATCAAAAAGGAGCCACGAAAGGTGTTTGCGAGCATTTTCCACACTCGCTGGATCCCCAGGTCTCAGCGTCCGAAAAATATCCAGCAGCGCTGCATCTCTCAAACCAGGCTGATCCGGGTAGTCCGCCTGTCGATCGCGTTCCAAAGTATTCCGTAAAAACCGGATATGCTGGCAATCCTTTTCATCCAATACTGTAAGTGCCTCAACAGCAGATTCCTGGAAGCGTTCCAACTCGGTTTCAGTCAGTAATGTATTCGCAGTCAGGAGTACTTCGCCGGTTTCTTGATGGATAACATCTTCAGCGCAAACTCTACCTTGGCTATTTTGTGGCAAAGCGCGTTCAGCTGCGAACGTATCTTTCCCATAACGGTCGCGTGCGTCTTCGTATTCTGAATTCGTCAGTATCTGTCCAACGGTGAACTCACATCCGCTATTATGGGTACCAATAACGCGTTGAAGAAGTTCGGTTTCAAAGCCTTTCCATTTTCTACGAAGGTTGGTGCGTTCCCTATATGTAATTTCCTGTCCGACTTTTAGGGGACAGCCTTCATCCTTTACAGTAATAACGCGATAATGCTTCTCTGCTTCAATCTCTGGATAATCCTTCTTCGCCTGTCTAAACTCTGCAGCAGTCAACAAGTCCCCGGGCTTAATCTGCTTCGCGGGTGCTTCAACGCTGGTGACACGCCATCCATCGAGGACGAGTCGCTCCGTCTTGGCATAGAGTTTCAGAATATCGGCGTCGGACTCCCAACCGAGTGCACGCAGCAGCACAGTTGCGGGTAATTTCTTCCGTTTGTCAATGCGGACGTAGATTTGATCCTTCGCGTCAACTTCAAATTCTACCCATGCCCCTCGATAGGGGATGATCTGGGCAGTCGGCGTTCGCCGTCCATTCGGCAATGATTTTTCAAGAAAGATAGCCCCTGGCGAGCGGTGTAACTGGCTCACAATCACACGTTCACTGCCGTTGACAATGAAACTACCATTTTCAGTCATTAAGGGAACTTCGCCGAGATAAACATCGGATTCACGGATATCCACAACATGTGGTTCATCGGCGTCCGGGTCTGCCTCGCGTAAGACCAACATAATACGCGCTGTGAGAGATACCTGATAGGTTACACCGCGGGCAACACACTCCTGAAGTGTATACTTAGGTGTACCGAGGCTATAACGAACAAATTCAAGGCTGTTTGTCTCCGAAAAGTCACGAATCGGAAACACTTCCTTAAATACGGCTTGGAGGCCCTGATCTTTACGTTCATTGGGAGGAATATCTCGTTGTAGAAAACCATCATACGAGATTCCTTGCGTTTCTATGAGATTTGGGAGTGGAGTCTTAACTTGGGTTTTAGCAAACGACAGTCTCTTATTCTTCTGGATTGGCTTTTTGTTCACTGAATGGAGTCTCCCTATTTGGCGGTGGTTACGCAGCGTAAAAATAGACTTTTGAAAAAGCCCGCTTCGCCAGCTGCTTTTTCCGTCTGAATATGGCGACATAGCATAACAGAATATTATACATTATAATTCAGAAAATGTCAAGAAAAAACCAAAAAAAATATAATTTTTCCATATTTCCCTAAAATAATGTAGGATATCTGTCCCTAAAGTCCAATTTTGGCATGATTAACAAAGCGTTGACACCTGAAAAGTTGTCTGATATACTCAATATGCCCAATTTATGGTAGTGTTCTGTCACATCTAAACTGAGAGGCAGTTTGTAGTAGGGCAATTCATTGCCCGTTCCTGACGTGCGATAAATCGCACTACTACGAACCGGGATTTCCCCATCATTTGAAAGTTGACAGAACAGTAGTGCAGCGCGCGGATCTCGTTATGGGTTAGACTACGGAGTACCACATGGGAACAATTACAATACCACAACCTGTTAAAGCGATTATCGGTGTGCTGACCCCGGAACCCTGTCTTCTACCAACTGTTTATACCGAACTGACCCATCATTTGGGTCCGATTGACTTCGCGAGCGAGCTCACGCCTTTCACGAGCACAACTTATTACGAGAGAGAGATGGGACCAGGCATTCAAAGACAATTCATCAGCTTTGAAAGACTGATTGACGCAGGCACATTGGCAGAAATGAAACTATTTACAAACAGAATAGAGCAAGCCTTTGCCACAGAAAAGCCCGACGGAAAGGCGCGGCGTGTCAATTTAGATGCGGGGTACCTGTGTATGGCAAAACTCGTCCTCGCCTCAACCAAAGACAACGCGCATCGTATCTATCTCCGCGACGGCATTTATGCCGAAATTACACTCCGTTTCTATCGCAAAACCTTTCAATCTTGGGAATGGAGCTATCCGGATTATCGTTCACCAACTTATGTTGCTATTTTTAACCGAATTCGCAAAATTTACAGGAATCAATTAGAAAATGCAAATACTCCCTAAAAAAACACAAAGCATCGCGCCATCAAGTGGCATGAAAATGTTGATTTTTGTCCTTCTTACAAGCACTTTCTTCGCATGTTTCCTATACAGCACAAACGCTGAATCCGCAGATTCAGAGACTCGCGCTCGTGCCCGCGACATCGGCATCCAGATTGGAACTATCCCAACGGGTCCACACAACGCTATTACCGATGTAGCCGGTGTGAAAGTAGGACACGTCACCCTGAACGAAGGCGACACAATTCGCACCGGTGTGACTGCCATTCTTCCAAGCGACGATATCTGGACAGCACGTCTGTTCGGCGCAGCACACACCATTCACGGCAACGGTGAAGCAACCGGTATCGCTCGCATAAACCAAGCCGGATGGGTCGAATCTCCTATCTTACTCACAAATACCCTCAGTGTTGGTGCTGTCCATGACGGTGTTGTGCGTTATATTGTGAACCGATACCCGAACAATAACATCGTCCTACCGATTGTAGCAGAATGCTACGATGGCGGTTTGAACGACATCAGCGGTCTCCACGTCACACCCGAACACGCCATTGAAGCCATTGAAAATGCGACGAGCGGTCCTGTCGCCGAAGGTTGCGTTGGGGGTGGAACGGGTATGCGGTGCTATGGGTTTAAAGCCGGTATCGGCACCGCCTCCCGTGTCCTCCCCGAAGAACAAGGCGGATGGACAGTCGGGGTCCTCGTTAATTCCAACGGCGGTCGTCGTTCCCAATTACGCATTGACGGTGTCCCCGTCGGTAAGGAGATTACAGGTTCTCCACCGAAACTGGGCAGAGACGGATCCTTTATCATCGTTATCGCGACCGATGCACCACTGACGCATCGTCAATTGAAACAGTTAACGATACGGGCAACACACGGACTCGCTCGGACAGGCACACCGAGTACCGATGGTAGTGGTGAATTCGTCATCGCGTTCTCCACGGCGAATATTTTCCCAAGCCGTACGGAAAGCGGCACTTTCCAAATCGAGATGTCAGTTAATGGACGTTTGAGCGCACTCTTCCAAGCAGTTATTGAAGCGACAGAAGAAGCGATTGTCAATTCGATGACCATGGCGACTACAACAACCGGACACAACGACAGAACGATGTATGCGATTCCCTTGGCAGAACTGCAACAAGTGATGAAAGCACACAGACGCTAAAAGGTGTTTAAGCCGAAATAACACGACTAACGCCCGGGGCGAGAGATTCTGGCACAACATCGTAATGCGAAAATTCCAATGTAAAAGCACCCCGTCCCTGCGTCATCGAACGGAGTTGCGTTGTGTATTGAAACGTCTCCGACAACGGTATAAAGGCATTAATGACATTTATAGATGCATCTTGCGTCGTGCTCTCATTAATCTGCGCGCGGCGTGCGTTTAGGTCTCCAATGACTCTGCCAACATGCTCATCAGGAACAGTAATATGTATCCGCATAATCGGCTCCAAGAGCAATGGATTCGCCTTCCTGACAGCATTTTCAAACGCGAGAACCGCCGATGCCTCAAACGCTATTTCCGTGGAATCCGTGGGATGATAAGAGCCACCCGTAAGCACTACTTTCACATCTTGCATCGGATAACCGATGCGCGGACCCGTTCCCATCGCGCCTTCCAGTGCCTTCTCAATGAACGCTATGTATTGCCGCGGAATCTGTGTTTCGTCCGTTTCATCTTCAAACTGAAACCCAGTACCGCGTTCTAACGGCTCGACTGTGAGGACTACATCCCCGTAGATACCTGCTTCGTCGGTTTTATGGATGTGTGTCCCGCGCGCCGCTGCAGTCGTGCTGATAGTTTCCCGATACGCTACCTGAAGTTTGCTAACCCGTGCCTTAACGCCGAATTCGCGTATCATCCTATCTGTTAAAATTTCCAGATGCAGTTCACCCATCCCGGAGATAATCCGCTGCCCCGTTTCCTTATCAATCCCGACTGTAAAGGTTGGGTCTTCGTCCATCAATTTTTCGAGCGTCTCCTCCAATGCATCCGCATCGCTGGCACGTTCGGGTTCAATAGCGATAGAGATAACCGGCTCTGGAAATGTAATGGATTCCAACAGGATCGGCTCTTTTTCATCAGCGACCGTATCTCCTGTTTTCGTATGCTTAAGCCCGACCAAGGCAACAATGTCTCCAGCGTAAGCTGCATCAGAGACAGCCTCTTTATTGGCATGCATTTGTAAAATACGATTGACCCGTTCGCGCCTCTCAGAACGGACATTATAGACAACCGTCCCACTCTTAAGTGTGCCCGAATAGATCCGACAGTATACGAGTTTGTCTACTGTCGGATGGCTCGCCACTTTAAATGCCAACGCCGACAGAGGCGCGGTGTCGTCTGCCGTACGAGTTACGCTGTCCTGTTCAACGGGTGTCTCTTCTGCACGTTTAGAACGCGCACCACCGGTGTCAGCATGCGGCACTGTCCCCTCAATGGAAGGTACATCAATAGGGGAAGGCAGAAAATCAATCACAGCATCAAGCAGCGGTTGAACACCTTGGTTTTTTAACGAACTCCCACAGAACACAGGAACTAACGCTCTCTTTAGTGTCGCTGCACGAATACCTTTCAACAATTCATCGTGGGTTATCTCTTCGCCGTCCAGGTATTTTTCAAGCAACACCTCATCTTCAACAGCAATACTTTCAAACAGATTTTCTCGCGCCTGCGCCACCTCATCCTGTAATTCACTCGGAATCCCGTCTTCCGTATAAGTCTGCCCGAGGTCAGTTACATCCCAACGCATGGCTTTCTGCGTCAGCAAATCAACAACACCCGTAAAATCCTGACCTTCACCGATTGGCAATTGCAGCGGAAGCGGATTCGTCCCCAACCGTTCCTTCATCATCTCCAGCACGCGGGCAAAATTCGCGCCAACTCTGTCCATCTTATTAATAAAAACAATGCGCGGGACATCGTAGCGATCAGCCTGATGCCAAACAGTTTCCGACTGGGGTTCCACCCCACCGACAGCACAGAAAAGCGCAATAGCACCGTCTAAAACCCGTAATGACCGCTCCACCTCTACGGTGAAATCTACGTGTCCGGGTGTGTCAATAAGATGAATTGCGTGTTGCCGCCAGAAACAGGTGGTCGCGGCGGCGGTAATTGTCACCCCGCGTTCGCGTTCCTGTACCATCCAATCCATTTCAGCAGTGCCGTCATCGACTGCACCGATTTTATGTTTTTTGCCGGTGTAAAAGAGAATGCGTTCAGTTGTGGTTGTCTTGCCAGCATCAATGTGTGCCGCGATGCCGATGTTGCGAACGTTTTCAATGGGATATTCGCGTGCCATGTGGTTCCTTCAGTCTCCAGTCTACACGTTGTTCCATTGCAGAACAACACCCAGTAAGCCCGGATTCCATTCCATGAGCAGTTGATACGCCTTCGATGCCTCTTTTCCGGGAACGCGATGGCTAATCAACGGCGTAACGTCGAACCGTTTCTGGGCAATAAGCGATAAGAGCAGTAGACTATCGTCTTCAAGCGTCCAGAAATTCGGTGAAGAGTCTTGGCGTGGGCGGATCGCATTGTGTGCGCCATAAAGGATGAGTCCCTTCTTATGTACATCACGATAGAAGTTCACATTCGGTGTCTCTCCGCGTGTACTCGCCAACAGGACTACCCGTGCCCATTGTCCTGCCACATCTAATGCAGTGCTGACGGCGTCGGGATGTCCAGTCGCCTCAATAACGACCGCAGGTCCATCGCCACGCGTCGCAGCGTTCAACTGTTCGGAGAAATTAGCATCTTCAGGGTTGAGCGCAAAATCCGCCCCCATGCTTTTAGAGCGTTCAAGCCGACTGTCAGTGAGGTCGGCAGCGATAACCGGTATCGCACCGCTGAGTTTCGAGAGCTGCGCCGCCAATAAACCGATAAGTCCCTGCCCTAAAACCAACGTCGCTTCACCCAATTCAATTCGTGCCTTGCGGACACCTTGCAGTGCAATCGCACCGAGATTGAAAAAGACGGCTTCTTCAGCAGGTACATCGGCAGCTGGGACTTTTAGCAAGCGATTCGGTGCGGTTATAAAGTGGCTGGTGTGTCCCTGTGTTGAAGCGACGCGGTCCCCGACTGTCCAGTCTCTGACTGCCTTCCCGACCGCCATCACCGTGCCGATGTTGCTGTATCCCGGACGGGATGGATAGCGTCCTTGCGCGTTAGGCAGTCCCAATAGAAACGCACGCTCCGTACCGGGACTGATGAGCGTGCAGTCCGTCGCAACAAGGACTTCACCATCTCCGACAGGCGGCAAATCAAACGTCTCAACGTCAACTTTGGCACGACTCGGCCAAACAACCCGCTGTGCTTTCATGTGGGCTATGAACCTTTCAATAGAATAAAGGATAGTTGTTTCCGCGCAGTATAGCACAAAAACAACTATCCGTCAAGCGTTAATTCACATTCGGGTGTGTAAATATTTTGTCAAGATACTCATGCGGTCTTTGCGTGTTTCCGCCA
>JAPPII010000069.1 GCA_028820845.1 Candidatus Poribacteria bacterium | reverse complement strand
CCATCGTGGATGCGGTACGTGCCTGCACTGTGCCACGCCATCCGAATGAAGAGGGGACCATAGTGTCCGTAATCGGCGGGCCACCACTCCTGCGATGTCGTCATTACCTGCTCAATGTCCTGTTTCAGTTCCGCCAAGTCGAGTGTATTGAACGCCTCGGCGTAGTTGAAATCCTTGCCCATCGGATCGGACTCAGGCGGGTTCTGGTGAAGCACCTTCAGGTTCAACTGATTCGGCCACCAGCGTTGGTTCGCTATGCTGCCCTGTGCGTGAGCGTGGCTCATCATCGGGCACTTGCTTTCCTTACTCATATTTCCTCCATTAGTGTCCTGCTTTTTTAACCTATTCTTTGATATCTTCAGCAGTAAACATTTATGTGAAAAAATCCAAATGGATATCTGTAATAATATATCACAAATTACAAAGAATGTCAAATATTCCATAAGCATCACCAGGGTCATTCAGTTTTCCAAAATTTACATCCGGATGCCCGGATTTAGTCTGGGAATAGACTAAATCCATTCCTTGTATTACATTCTTGTTGGGGAAAAGTGTGCCTCCCCGAATAAATTCGGGCTTCCAGAAACGGGAAGGCTTTACATAAGTAAACTTAACTCTTAAAACTAAATAGCCCTGGCACTTACAGATAAGACATGCAGAATTTCGGTAAATGTGGTATAATAAAAAAAAGCTTAAGATAAGCACGGAGGTTATTTTTGGCGAGACCCGCAAGTTAAACCTTGCGCTGTAAACGCCTATTTTAGTATACCATGGATTATCTATGTAGATGGCTATCGATGCTACTCCTTTTTTGCCTCAGTGCTGGCGTGTACGCTGAAACAGAAGCACTTCGGGCAGAGGCGTATCGTACTTACGAAAGTGTCGAGATTGATGGAGAACTTACAGAGTCGGATTGGCAGAAAGCGATACCTATCCGTCAATTTATTCAATATGAACCCGACGCGGGCGCGTCGCTGACAGAAGCGACGGAGGTCCGGATTCTTTATGACGACAGACATATCTATTTCGGTTTTGTCTGTAGTGAACCTGAACGCGCGAAGATTGTTGCGAATAAAATGCGACGCGACGCGATGTTATGGGACAACGACAATGTCTTTGTGATGTTGGATACTTATAACGACCGACGCAGCGGGTTCTTTTTTCGAGTCAATCCGCTCGGGGCGCGGGAAGATGTCGCGATAATGGACAGTGGGGACAGTCGAAACGAGAACTGGAATGCCGTCTGGGACAGTCGTGCAAAAATTAACGGCGATAATTGGACGACAGAAATCGCCATCCCCTTCAGTCAACTTAGATTCAAAGACGAAGAGGCACTGACGTGGGGGCTAAACCTTGGACGCAGGATTCAGAAAACTCAGGAAGAAGGTACATGGGCACCCGTACCCGCGGCATATAGTTTCCTTGCCCGCTACCGAACAACGCAATTGGGGACACTCACAGGTTTATCTGGGATTTCACAACGTCGGAATATTGAGTTTCTGCCCTATTTCCTCCCAGGGGTCGCTCGGACAGAGGAAGAAGGGATATTTGGTGTCTACGATTTAGGGGCAGATATGAAGGTGGGTCTCACCTCAAATCTCATCGCAGATCTCACCGTTAACACAGATTTCGCACAGGTCGAAGCGGATCAGGAGGAAGCGAACTTAACGCGATTCAGCCTCTTTTTTCCTGAAAAACGGCAATTCTTTTTAGAGGGCGCGGGGATCTTCGATTTTGGTATCCCCCGCACGAGTTTCAATGCGCCACCACCGCTCCTCCTTTTCTACAGTCGCCGTATCGGTATTGAAGAAGGACACGCCATCCCGATTATGGGCGGCGGAAAAGTTACCGGTAAAGTCGGCGGCTTCAGCGTCGGGCTACTGGATGTCCTCACAGATAAGTATGCAGCGGATGCCACGGAAGATACGGACGCGGTAGACCTTGGTAGGACGAACTACTCGGTGCTGCGCCTGAGACGCGATCTTTTCACTGGCTCAAGTGTCGGTATGATCGCGATTAATAAACAAGATTTCGACAGGCACAACAGCGCGACAGGTCTCGATTTTATCTATCGTCCGATCGACAATATGACTTTTCGTGGACTCTGGGCACGCACGTTTGAACCCAGTGAAACCCAGGACGACCCACTCAACGGACAAGCCTCCCCTGATACTACTGCTTTGACGAGCGGGAACGCGAATGCGTTATATTTTGGTGGAAATTGGCAGAGCGAAGTCGGGCGATTGAACGCCTCCTATACCGATATCGGTGATGATTTCAACCCCGAAGTCGGCTATGTCTATCGGACAGGTTCACGTTGGTTTCGTGGGGAAGCGCGCGCCACGCCTTACCTCCATTGGTTCGGGTTCCGTCGGTTGTGGGCTGGACCGGAACTCGATCTTATCTTCAATTCAGACAACGAATTAGAGACGCGAACCTTTATCTGGAGCACATGGCTTGAATTGGAGACGAACGGTTGGGGCGGTCTCCGTTTCTACCGGAATTTTGAGAATCTCACCGAGGATTTTGAAATTCGGGAGGGAATTGTCATCCCGCCCGGTAGGTATAGTTACAATAACTATAGCCTCATGCTCAACGCTGAGGGTCAGGTCTTCAACGGACGGTTTGGGTTCAATATCGGGGATTTCTACAACGGCACTCGCCGCGGCTTTGACCTACGTCTCGATCTTCGGTTCGCTGGACGCTTTAGCGTCGAACCGAGATACGAGTTCAACCGCGTCACGCTCCCAGAAGGATCTTTCAATACGAATGTCTTTGGGGGACGTATCGTCTATTCCTTTTCGACAGACCTCTTTACGAAACTTTACGTCCAATGGAACAGTGATCGGAACCTCGTTACAACGAATTTCTTAGTTAACTATGTCTATCGACCCGGTAGTGATTTCTATTTTGTTTTCAATCAGACTTACGGGACAGACAGCGTGTCAACAGGGTTGTTGGATACCACCTTAGTTGGCAAGGTAACCTATTGGTGGAATCCATAATATTTTGCGATTGGCTGTTGGAAACCATTGGCTATCGGCAGTCAGAAAGAGACAAGATTCGCAGCGTTCGGTTACAGGCGGGTTAGAAGGATGGCAGCATGGAAAGGGTGTCAAATCACTGATGCACTCGCAACGAACCGCAAGGAAAATTTAAAAAATGAAGATTGTTGATGTGAAAACGTATCTCGTTGATGTACCACCACCACATTGGGGTGGAAGGCGTTGGATTTTCGTCAAACTGATAACGGATGAAGGCATTGAGGGGGTAGGCGAATGTACCTATCATACCCAATTGAACCATGTCGTTATCGAGCTGATTAAAGATTGGGGAGAACGCTACCTGATTGGCGTAGATCCGTTTCGGATTGAGCGGATCTGGTCTACGCTTTACGAGGGACCGTGTGTGCGGCACTCCGGTCCATTGACGAGCCCAGCGATGAGCGCGATTGAGATGGCGTGTTGGGATATTGTCGGAAAGGCGTTGAATCAGCCGATTTACAACCTGTTGGGGGGTATGTTCCATGAGAAGCTACGCGCCTATTCCTATCTACTGCAATGGCGACGCGGTGCCTCTCCTGAAGAAACCGGGGAACTCGCCCTCTCTTACGTCGAAAAAGGGTTCACTGCTGTCAAGTTCGATCCCGTCGATCCGAATACCGCCGATAGGTTGGAAACGCTGGACTACGCTGAAAGTGTTATCCGTGGGATTCGGGATGCTGTTGGCGATAGGTGTGATATTCTGATTGGCACGCACGGGCAGTTCAACACGAACAGTGCAATCCGTTTTGCGAAACGGGTCGAGCCTTATGATCCGCTCTGGTTCGAGGAACCCCTACCTCCGGAGAATATCAAAGAGATGGCACGCGTCGCACAATCCACAAGCATCCCGATTGCGACGGGAGAACGATTATTGACGAAATATGAGTTCGTGGACCTGCTGGAGCAGCAGGCTGCATCTATCTTGCAGATGGATTTGACAATCACGGGGGGTATCCTCGAAGCGAAGAAGATTGCGTCTATGGGAGAAGCGCACTACGCACAGATAGCACCGCATCTGTATGGTGGTCCCATCGGCGGCGCGGCGAATATTCAGTTGGATGTCTGTAGTCCGAATTTCCTGATTCAAGAAGGTATCCATACATGGGACGGCTTCCATACGGATATCCTCAAGGAGCCGATACAGTGGGAAGACGGATACATCATTCCGTCAACGAAGCCAGGACTTGGTGTTGAATTGAACGATGCGGTTTTGGAGAAGCATTCTATTAGTGGTTAGCGATTAGTGATTGGTGGTTGGTGATTAGCAGTTAGGAGAATTTGTGTCGTATTTTTTTTGAATTAAATTGTGGGAGACGGGTTTTTATAAAGGATAGTGTCCAGTATTCGGAAACACAGTAGATTGGGAGATTTGTGATGTACTTGGTTTGTTATTCATGTAGGCACGGTTATCGCGTGCATCCAGAAAGTCTTAACTTTGTTGAGGAACAGACCTGCTCAAATGGACATGTTCACGATATACGATGCAGGTGTGGTCACAAGATATTTGCTGTCCAACGTGTGGATTCAAGCCGTTGGAAATCTATTGAGCGCAAGGTCCTTTGGAAATATCCCGACGTACGTACGCCTGGAAAGTAACAACGGAGGCGGAGAGAAGGAATGTCAACTGCAGAGACACCAACGGGTACGCTTGACCCGATACCCGATTTAATTAAAGTAACACTGAAAAAATTAGATATTCGTTCAGAACAGATTCGATTTGCTGTCCAAAGTGATGTAAACGCATCCGGTAGTTATGGTGAAGAGTGGTTCGTGCTAACGGACGCAGCAATTTTTACCGTAACAGGCGAAGGTGAAGTGCTTCACTACATCCCTTATGAGAATGTCTTGGGAATTCGTGCGGAAATCGTTGTGGATGCCGGTCTCTTGGTACTGGAAACAGAGGAAGGCACTGTCGATCTCATCCGCTACTCAAGTGGTTATGCCTCGAAGTTTGGGTTCGTCGCCCGATTTATCGGAGACGAGATTGAGTTCCGAAAAGGGAAACGCGACGAAGCACCTATATGGGATTATAAGCCAGAGGAGCAATTCTGTCAGTCGTGCGGTTTGCTGTTGCCAGATGAGTTCTCACCTTGCCCGGCATGTACCAAGAAACACAAGGTGATGCTGCGGATTTTGACCTATATACGTCCTTATCGCGGTAGGGCAACTTTGTTCATGCTATTCGTGATTGCCGGCACGCTCATTTCGCTTGTGCCGCCGTATTTCTCTCGCATCCTGATTGACGATATTCTACTTCTGAACGACGCGACCACTGCTGCACAAGAAGCGTCGGCAACACAGTTAGGAAGCGTTTTTCGGGCGATTCAACCCGCAGCGTTAGCATTGACTATCGCTGTAGGTGCCTTATTAGCGATACAGATCATCCGAGAAATTTTCACAATTTTCCGATTACGTCTCGGTGCCTGGCTGACGTTCCGCGTTGCAGCGAATATCCGTTCACACGTCTATCAGCACTTACACAATCTGTCAATCCGATTTTTTGATAAACGGAAGACAGGAACGGTGATCTCGCACATTACCGAGGATAGTGAACGGCTTCAAGACTTCATGTTAGAGGGACTCTCCTTCCTCGCAGTGGAGCTGCTTCTCTTCTTCGGAATTGGGGGGATGCTTTTCTGGATGAACTGGCAATTGGCATGCTTCATCTTAATCCCGATTCCGATAATCGTCTTTGGCGCGGGTTGGTTCTGGAAGAAGGTCCGAAGCCTTTGGCACCGTGCATGGCGCCGCCGTTCAAAGTTGTTCGATGTCGTCAACGACTCTGTATCCGGTATCCGAGTTGTCCGGGCGTTTGGACAACAACGGAGCGAAGTTGATCGGTTCGCCGATGCGAATATCGACGCACGCGACTATGAAACGAATGCTGAATTAATCTGGGCTACCTACTACCCGCCACTGATGTTCGCAGTGCAGTTGGGGTCTCTGATTGTTTGGTACGCCGGGGGGCTCAATATTATCGCCGGGAGTATGACGCTCGGCACGTTGATGGCTTTTAATGCATACCTGATGATGTTCTACGAACCGTTGCGCTATATCAGCCCGCTTATTAATTGGGCTTCTCGTTCGATGACAGCGGCAGAGCGGCTCTTTGAAGTCATAGATTCGCAACCCGAGCAGTTTGACGACGGCACGCTTAAAGCGATGCCGAACATCACTGGCGAAGTCAAGTTCCACAACATGACGTTCGGTTACGACTCACACAAACCCGTGCTTCGAGATATTAACCTGCACGTGAAACCCGGTGAGATGATAGGACTTGTCGGACATTCGGGGGCAGGGAAATCGACGCTTATTAATCTGATTTGTCGGTTCTATACACCCGACTCCGGACGTTTAGAGGTTGACGGTGAAGATATTAAAGAGATTGATCTCAAAGATTTGCGTCGCCAGATTGGGGTCGTGCTACAGGAACCCTACCTCTTTAGTGGGACGATTGCTGAGAACATCGCTTATGCACATCCTGATGCCACGATGGAGGACATTATCACGGCAGCGAAAGCCGCAAACGCACACGAATTTATCGTCAAGTTTCCAGACGGCTACGATTCAGAAGTCGGGGAACGCGGGGGACGGTTGTCCGGCGGGGAACGCCAACGTATCTCCATCGCCCGGGCAATTTTACACAATCCGCGTATTTTGATTCTCGATGAAGCCACCTCGTCTGTAGATGTGGAAACCGAGAAAAAGATTCAACAGGCGATTGATAGGTTGGTGCAGAACCGGACGACCTTCGCGATTGCCCACAGGCTTTCAACGCTCCGAAACGCCGATCGGCTCTTCGTGATTGAAAAGGGCAAAGGCGTTGAGTGTGGCTCTCACGAGGAACTCATGGCGGAAAAAGGTATCTACTACAAACTCGTAGAAACCCAACGCGAAGCCGCGAATGTCCGCGCCGCAGCACAAGCAGTGGAGAGATAGGTATGCAGAACGAAAATACAGAGAAACAAATAACACCTGCCGCGGCACCGACAGTGAACTCGGTGCCGTCTGAACAGGATGACTTTACACCCCGTTATCTTGACCCAGATACCCTTACGTTCACGCGTTCTGAGGTAGGGACGGCGCGGTTGGAAATTCGGAAAGAGGCGTGCTATCTGCGCGTAGTCGTGCGACGGCTTATGCCGCTTAGCAACCCGAATCAATATATTTCTCTCGCAGCGGATGAAGATACCGAGATCGGAATCCTCGTTGACCCATCAGCACTCGATGCAAAGAGTCTGGAGATTCTCCAAGAGGAGTTGGATAAACGCTACTTTACACCGACAATCCGGAAAGTGTACCGAGTGAAGGAGCAATTCGGTATCCATGAATGGGAGGTCGAAACCGAGCGCGGACGCATAACTTTCTTGGTGCGCGGGTTGAATCAGAACATTAAACAGGTACCCCCTGCTCGGCTTTTTGTGACGGATGTCCGAGGGAATCGGTACGATATTCCAGATTATCGGGAGTTAGATGCCCAGAGTTACCTACACATCCAGCGGCATCTCTAAAGATTGCCATGAGACAGAGACATTTTTTCGTGGAGCTTGCAAGCCAAAATTTGCGAGATAACCGTCGCGCAGCTATCGCTTCGATTGGCTTGCATTTGCTCTTTGTCGCAATTGCGGCGTTTCTGTTCTCAGGGCAGCGGGAATTGAACAAAGACACGTTTGAGGCGGCATTCGTCACACTCACCCCAACACGGACAGACACACCCCTCCGTCCAACACGCCGAAATGTGACAGTTAGCTCGCCACAGGTAAAAACAGCAGTTACTGCGCCGAAACAGATGTCAAACCTCACGCAGCTGCCACCTGAGCGGACAACGGTTGTGCGGCAGATACCAGAACTGAAGGTTGACCCGGATGTTCTCAATCCTGCGGAGGTTGCGGTGTCGCCGACCTTGCCCAGCACTGAACAACCCAACCGTTCATCGGCAGACCTCGCCGGTGCCTCTGTTGCGGAAGTGCCGACGCTTGAAAAAAGTGCGCCGCCGCTGATCCAGAGAAATCCTACAGGAACAACCCGTAGCGGACTTTCTGAGTTTCTTGATGGGTCTCTACCCACAGCGGGTTTAGGAGACGGGTTTGATACAGATCTCATGGAACTTGTGCAGCTGCCGAAGGGGCAATTGGGGGGTATTCTTGCAGGTGCTGGCAGCGAGATGCGTGGGCATATCCGGTTGATTCGGCTTAAACATTCGCTCTCGGACTGGTGGCAAGACCCCACTGCGATCCCTGCGCTCATCAAGTGGCTGGAAGACTACACCTCAATCCGAGCGGATATGAATTTTGAAGGTGGTGCTTTGCCGATCACGGATCCGCAAATCATGGACGCACCTCTTATCATAATGACGGGACACGATAAAGATATTACTGTCGGACGTGGGCTTGCGAAGGACGGTCCGTTAGAGACAGGTTTTACACCACAAGAGCGCGCCGCGCTTCGGAAATATATCGTTGAAAGAGGGGGGATGCTCTTTTTCGACGATTGCGGTTTCAACGGCTTGTTCGCACACATTGTCGCTGATGAACTCCAAACGATTTTTCCTGAATACCCACTCGAAATCATACCACACGATCACGAACTCTATAACATCTACTATGACTTTCTAAAACCGCCGACGGGCGGCGATGTGTTCTGGAGAAATGAGAACAACGCACAACCCACGCAGTTTCCTTATCAGAAAGGGATTACAATCAACGATCGGTTAGCGGTGGTCTACAATCGTAAGGACTACATGTGCGCTATGGAGACGGCGGAGATTGAGAGCCGTACGATGTTGCGTCTCCGGCGTTCTACGGATGTCTATCGGTTTATGTCGAACCTCTTGATTTATGCGTTGAAATACGGTGGGAATACAGATAGGACAGGATACACGGAATAGGCAGAAAAACATTAGAGTGAACTGGTCAGCGCGTCACTGAGGCTCCTCGGAAAATCGAACAGTGAGGTCAGGTTCGTTCGGATCAACATGCGTTTGATGCCTCTGTTGACGTTAAGCAGGACTGTCCGTCCGCCCATTTGACGGATCTGGGTGCTGGTTGTGATGAGAACCCCTAAACCTGCACTGTCCATCGTTTTGGCGTTCGCCATATCGAAAACGAGCAACGGCGTTGCCTCTTGTTTCTCAAGTGCTTGGATATGTTGGTCAAGCATCGTTTTGAGGACGAGGGCATCTTCTCCGATGACGTTTCCTTGGATTTCAAAGCGTGTGAAATTTCTGGTTTGGACGTTGATTTGCATAGTTCTTTATTGCACGCGTTTACGGAGCGATCAGCATTGCGGCAATGTCTGCGGGCAGCTTAACACCGTGTTCCTGCTCAAAGTCAGCAATGCTTTTGTGGTCTGCACGAAACTGTTCAACGACGATATTTTTTGCAAGTTTTCGGCAGATTTCAAGTCTTTTTTCGCATTTTTCCACTCTCGCAAGTGTAAAAATGACATACCGCGATTGTAATATGCCTCTATCAAATCAGGATTAAGTTGTATTGCCTTATCATAGTCTTTGATGGCAAGTTTATACTTGTCTTTTTTGGCATAAGCATTCCCACGGTTGTTATAGGGATGGACAAGGTCCGGTCTTAGTTCTATCGCTTTAGTATAGTCTTTGATGGCACGATCAAAGTTGTCTCTTTCGTGGTAGACAATACCGCGATTGTAGTAAGCATAAGCGAAGTTTGGATCAAGTTCTATAACCGTGTTATAATTCTCAATAGCGCGATCTATTCTACCTGTGAGTTTATAAATTATTCCTCGATTGTTATATGCTTCTGGCAAATTTGAGTCAAGTTTTATTGCTGTATTACAATCCTTAATAGCGCGGTCATAGTCACCTTGAATACGATATGCCCCACCGCGATTACTGTAAGCTTCGGCATAGTTAGCTTTGAGTCTTATCGCTTTGTTAAAGTCTTCAATGGCGCGGTCAATTTCGCCTATATTGCCATAAGCGACTCCACGATAGTTATAGGCTTGGGCAAAAGTGGGTAACTCTTTGATTGCTTTGTTATAGTGCTGGATATCGATTTCATAAGATGCCCGATTTGCTTGTGTTTGCATGTTTTACGACTCCTTCTTGTTGATCGGTTGAGATGGAGCGATTTGAAAGACATCTTCCTTCGGCTGCGTTCCAACCTTGAAACCTTCTATATATGTCTTCTGGTGAATGTTTTGGTTTCTAATAAACCCATGGAGATCGTTGTAAACAGTTGGGGTTGAGATGCCGTGCTGTGTTTGTAGATGCTCCAATATCGTTTCTTTGAGCGATTGGGGAATATCAATTACTTTGTATTGCTTGGGGTCAAGATAACCATCGGGCGGTCGAACGAAAACACTTTAGTTGTCTCGGCTATCCTACCGATTATTTCCAAAATCCTGTTTAGTTCGGTTTGTTGTGTGTTCAAACTTGCTCCCCACGATCCGATTTCCTCTGATGTTAAATCATACCATGTTCACGCTGGCTTGTCAATTTCAATTTTCGGAAACTGTCTGAATCGCGGATTACACGGATGACGCCGATTGAGGGGAGTATTCTATCGCCAAGGTTCATCTTTTAATCCGCGAGTAAATTATGTGAGAATCAACCTCTTGATTTCTAAATTTTTCGACCTGAAATTGTGTAATACGCCTATTTCAAACCTACATAGTATTCATTTTGATCTCGGTAATGTAGCCACCGTTTGCCCATTTTGGCTCCATTATGTGACTGATGGTCTGAATTGCGGGTTGGGGAACTATAGGTTCTACTTCTCGAATGGCATTCCAATCAATCACGGCTGTCCATAGTTTTTCTTCTTCTGAGTAGTGAACGATGCCCTCAACCTCCAGTTCTTCGCTATAGATAATAAGGGCCTGTCCTTCTCGCAGCACAATTCCGTGACGTTCGAGATCTTCTATCGTACCAACGCAGGTCAGTCGCAACCTGCCTTGGACATCTGCGTTGTGGAAGTCTGCGAAAACTCTTGGCTTGTTCATCTTCTTTCCCTCCCAGGATTTGAAACTGTCGGTGTAAGCAGTTTACTAGCTTGTTCCGGTGTAAGTCCAGTCAATGTTGCATGATAAGGACTCTGGCCAGCAGTTCGTACCACATCACCACCTGCTTTTCGGACCTCCGCAACGGTTGTGATACCAATTCGCGTATGCGGAATAGTTTTTGCTAATTCCGGAACGGGGACACCTTCGGCACTTCTTACCGACACACCAGTAATTCCGGCAGGATGTGTGTCGGTCCCTCGTCGAATGTCGTTTACTTGGTTTCTACCGCCCCGAACAACGAAAGCATTGTCCGGAATTCTTAAACCCCTAATTTCCAATTTCTATTATCCAGTCAGTTATATTAATTTTAACATCGCAATATTTTCGTCGGTTAAGCCGTGCTCCAGTTCGTCAATTTCATTTCAAGGAAACTGGCGGGCAAATATGAGCAGAAAATTCAAAGTTTCTCAACTACTTAATCCGAGATACAAACAATATCACTCACATCATCTATAGCGTTGACTTTCCCATAAGCCCTGATTAGATCATCATTACTTTCAAAGGTATTTAAGAAATCCTCAAGGCTCATTATAACAATACCCAATTCTTCTTTTAACTGCTCCTCAATTTTCAGAATTTTTTGGTCATCTGTCAGAAAAATATCTCTCCTTGATAAGTAGTGGGCGTGAAGATGATCCCAGTCCAAATACCCTGGCGGTGTTTCCCCTTTCGGTCTGAAAAAATTATTGATAATTGATTCCGCAGATTTTAAAAATTCAGTACTCCCAGGTTGATTGAACTTTGGGTTTAGAAGAAATCGTTCAGCCTTGCTGTCAAAACTACAGCGCATAATAGAAGGAATCATCCTAATGTAGTAATCCGAAATAAACTGCTCTACATCTGGATATAGCTTAATATCCTCACGAATTCGTTGTGAAACTGCTAAATCTACGAGGTATGTTTTTCGGAATTCCTGCATATCCACAGCTTCCCTTGTTTTCATATTGAGGAGTACGTCGGTATCCAAGGTAACTGACGGTAAACTATAGATATATTCTTCCTTTGTTATTTCAGCCTCTGTACGGTACCTTAAAATATTTAATGTGTTAGAAGTTGGAAAAATTAGTGTGATACGAATATCGGGCAAGTTAACTTGTCCAATATTACGAGCACTGTCAATCGTAGTTTGTCTAAATAGGTCCCGTATCTCTGTTATAGTTTGAATTCGGAGATCGTCGCAGGCCTGACGGACCTTATCAATTTCCTGCTTGGGACAATGTGCAATTCCCTGCAATTCGTTATTTTTCTTTTCACGTTCTATCCAAAGATACTTTTTTAGGTCATCGTCCTGAACGGACTCATTAAGAGATTTCTCTATCTCAGAAGCTATCTGCTTGAGTATATCATCCTCTACGCGATTATGGATTTTTTCCCAACTGTCGGATGCGATAGAACTCTCATCAAAACAGATTGTAATATCTGTATTCTTAATTTCTTCAACCTTCGCTTTCATTAATTCCGGATTCTTTGCGTGCAAATCTTGCATCATTTGGGCGCATGCTCTATCGATTTCGACTTTACTTTTTGCAGCGTCCTCTTTTAAATCCTGTATTAGTGCATCAATCAAATCATCCATAATATTTTCCTATCCTTTTTTATTTTAAGAATTTCCTCTGGAGTTATTATACACTTTATAAATTAGTTTATCAACCTCATTTCAATAGGAGCCGTAGATATCGGATCGTGTGTTCGGAGAGAAGTGGGTTTGTGTGTTCAAGGTTTGTTGTCAGAATCGCGGATTATGCGGATTGCGTCTCTTTTCTGAATGGCGGATTATCTCTGTTGTCAGAATCGCGGATTATGCGGATTACACAGATTTCGCGGATTATTGACTTTGGTATCATCAAGTTGTATTCTCATATTTGCTAATATAACGCCAGTTGCCACCTTTTTATACACATAGCACTCCGCTGGAGTGCGATCGCGTAAGGACGTTATTTTCTATAGATATACTACCCCTCTGGGGTGTGGATGGGACTGAAAACCTTTTCTGAAATGTGCGAAATCTGTTAGCAGCAGCTTGGGTTAATATAGGATGTTGACGCGTCCACAGGTTGTGCCGATGCGATGCTCTTAAAATCCGCGTCATCCGCGCAATCTGCGAAAATCCGTGATTCAGACACCCTCCACAATCGCAATCTCATCTTCCGTTAACTTATACAATTCATACACCAGTGTATCAATCTCATTTTCAAGGTCGGAAGTGTCTGCGTCTGGGTCGGCACGCTTAGCGTCAAGGATTTGGTCAACGAGTTCAATAATAGGAATTTGTTGCCCAGGTGATACATCTGGGATAGGCAACTCTTTAGCATCGTTCGGATAAAAGTGTAAACCCTCACTTAAGAAGTTGAGGAAATACCAGTTTGTGAAGTTAGAATTCAGAATTCCCAAAAGAAATTTGTAATCATACTTCTTAGCAAAGTTGCTATCGGCAACTCGGAATGCTCGACGTGCTGAAATGTGAGATACACCTGAAAGTAAGTCCAGTCGAACGCAGTTCACAACTGTGTGACTGTTGTAAAAACCTTTATCATCATAAGCGAAACGCAACCGATCTTTTACAACATTGATAAACATTAGTTTCTGATTCTCAAACAGTTCTGGAAACATGGGATTGTAGTGTTCATTTGGGGTATAGTTCAGGTAACCCTCTTGGGAAAACGAATAACGTTCAATGCTCTTCCCCTCGCAGAATCGTTTATTACCTGAAATTGCTGATTGACTGATATAGTGGTTTTTTCCCAACTTTTTTGATTTGTGGTTGAGTCTTGCACCGTAGGCAACAAGACAGATTTGATCAAAACGAATCGCCCGCTGCCATATCTTTTCTTTTATCTTGAGACTGTCAAATACACGAATGTTGGTTTCAAAGCGAGAATCTTTGAGTTTGGCAAAGGCGTATTGATCAATTAAAAATTCTTCGCCTCCACGCTCGTCAAAATCTGCATTGCTGTGATGTAAGCGGATTTTCGTATGGTCTTGGACTTTGCGATTACTAACTGTTAAGACAATATTGTACACTGTAGCATTCTCGAAAATCCTATAACTACTTGCATCTACGATTTCCCGAATGGTGTGATTTTCTATTAGGATCTGGCGCATCTTCTCGCCATATTTTTGCATGGCAAAAGCATAAGGGAGAATGAAACCCATAATTCCGTTGGCACTAAGGATAGCAATGGATTTTTCAAGGAAAGCGATGTAGATATCGGTTCTCCGCTGACAGGCTTTATAGTTATTGAACAGGTAATCCTTCGTTTCAATAGGAAGGTTCTCAACATTAATATATGGCGGATTGCCAATCACGACATCAAACCCGTCTGTAATTCCGAACATCCATTCCGAATCAAACCAGTCAGCAGTGGCGTTCTGGTCATAAGGATCCCAACTGGCAATCTTTTCAGCGTCGTCTGCTGGCATGCCGATGCTCTTTAGCTCGGTTGCCAATTCAGTGCGGAGTTCTGTATCTTTTTGCTTGCATGTCCGTTTTTGCTGACGAGTCGTGGCGTGGAAATGCCGTTCACGATTGCTGCTCAACTCACGTTCCAAATCCTGCGCTTTTTGGCTTGTGAGGGTTCGCTCCCCTTTCAGTCCTATCAGTGTGTTCGCAGCGATAAAACGCGTCTCAAGGTTCGGTAACGGTTTGATACCGAAGTTTTCTGTGCCTTGTTCTCGCTCTTGTTCAATTGCAAGCGAGATGAAGAAACGGAGTTTGGCGATTTGACACGCCACAGACTGGATGTCTACACCGAAGATGCTGTTTTGGATTAGGTATAACTTCCGTCCGAAGTCGGAATCTCGGTAGCGTTTGAAAGTCTCGTCAATTTCAAGGAGTTCTTCACGCCGAGTTCGGTCGTCTTGTGTGTCATACGCAGCTTCGGTTCGTTGAACAGCGCGCTCCTTCTGCAACTTCTCCCATCGGGTGTTGTCGGGATCAAGTCGTCGGAGTGCGAGCGTCAATTTGTGGAGCATTCCCATCGGAAACGCACCAGAACCGACTGCAGGATCGAGGACCTTGAGTTCAGAAATTGCTCGGACGATCGCGTCTGTCTCAGGGTCGTCAAACCATTCGTTGGCATCGTCGAAGGCTTGGGCGTAGTCAAGGAGATAGTGTAACCGCTCGTCCCACAGTTCTGTGTCGCCGTCGGTTGGGTGGCATTTTGGGGAGAGCGTGGCGACTAACGCTGCTGCTACCATATAATCGACAATTGGGCGTGGCGTGTAGTAGGAGCCGGTCTGTTTTCGTACGGTTGCCCCGGTTTCGGGGTTGTAGGCGGCGAGTAGGTTTTCAAACACTCTACCGAGCAGTTCGGGATCGAGTGCGACTTCCTGCTCTATCGGTGTGTTTTCTTCAACAGTGAATTTGTAGTGTTGGAGTAGCGGAATAAGTCCTCGGCTTTCATGAAAAAAGAGGTTGTTGGGGATACTCAGTTTTTTGTAATCGACATCGGAAAAACAGTCTATACGGTACCCTCCGTCTTTGGGTCCATCGAAGGTATCTAAGCAGTCAAATAAGCCACCGTTGATGAAAGGTGTGTTGGCAAAAAGTTCCAAAAGTTTGTCAGGATCGCGCATCTGCTTTTTATAGCGGTACCGTGAGAAATTACGATTACCCGAATAGTTTTCCTTGCTAAACTTACGTTCGTCTATTTCGGTGTTGAGTGTGGCGAAAAAGAGGTTTTGTAGCACGGCGCGGTAGTAGGCATCACCACTGTCAAAATCGTCTTCTGCCAATAGGTCTTGGATTCGTGATTTGTTGAACAGTGCCTCTGCGACCAGTCCTTTTTCCTTAATGAACCAGATAAAGAGCAGGCGTGTGATGAGGCGGATGACATGTTCCTCTGGTTTCAAAACGCGGTTTTCGTCTGTGGGGAACGTTGCTGCTTCTATTGCCCATTCATACCACGCGAACAGTTTTCGATAGAACTGTTTGTTGAGTGTTTCGGTGTCGAGTTTGGCGAGCCATGCTGATAGGAGTCCGTCGAAGTTTTTCGGTTTTTTGTTGTCGTCTATCCACTTGACGCATGCCTCAAAGGAGAGTTCGGAGAGGATGTCGAGATGTGCGCGGTGTGGATCGTTCAGGCGGATGTCTTTGATGAGAGTGACTTGTCCGAGGACATCGCGGTCCTCGTTGGTTTTGTCTGGACGGCGGTCGGCAAACGCAACCGTCAGACGATTACCGGCGCGAAATAAGATTACAGTCGGTGCAATCAGACGTTTGTTAATTTCTCGTGTGAACGCGGCGTATTGGGTACGGGAGTAGGTGTTGTCTTTTAGTTCGACTGCACAGAAAAGGAAGCTGCTGATGTTGCCTTTGTCAAAGGCATTGGACTCCAGCAAGGTCATTTGTGGGTCATCGTCGATTTCGTCGCTTGTGAATTGGAAGACGAGTTTCACGGATTCGATGTTGTTTTGGAATTCTTGTTCGGTTTTGGTGTTCGGGTTGAGTGCTGGGAATTCCTCAAGGAAGTCGTGGACGGTGCCCGAGAGTTCGAGGGTGCGTTCGCTTTGGTAACCGAGGGTCGCTAAGAGGTTTTTTGATTTTTCTAAAAAGTCGCTGGCGGGGAGTGCGGATAGGGCGGATTTGATTGCTTGTTTGTTCATTTTCAGTTATTCGTGGATAAGTTCAACGGCTTGTGCAGTGCTATTCACGCGTATATCTATCTGTCCTTTGTTGAAATGTAATGTTAATCGAGGTTGTGATTAGGGGCTACAGTCTCTATGGAGGTAACTGCTGATCCGCCGGTTGCAGCTGTAATAGGGGTACTTGCTGTTTCCAGAGGATCAATAGGAAGACAGCAGCCCAAAGCACTGAGTACGGTTTTGAGCGTATCAATCCGTGGTGCTTTAGTGTCCTCTAACACCTCTGATAGGAGAGCTGGTTCTATGTCTATTTGCTTAGCAAGTTCAGAAATGCCGCCTTGTGCTTCAACGACATACTGAAGTGCCAACTGAACTATGGCGAGATCCCTGTGGATCTGATATTCTTCTATGACTGCATCGAGAAAATCTCCAATACTTTCTTCTTCCGCGAGTTGTTCAATGATGAATGCGTCCCATGTTCCATAAATTTTCATTGTCTAAACCTCTCTTTGTATTCTCTCCAATAATTTTTCGCGCGTTCAATATCTCGTTTCTGCGAAGACTTATCGCCTCCACAAAGGATCAGAACAACTGTATTATCCACTTCACCATAATAGACACGATAGCCTGGCCCGAAGTCAAGTCGTAGTTCCCAAACCCCCTCACCGACGGGTTTTCGATCTCCAAGGTTCCCCGTTTCAATAGCGATAAGCCGTGCTTGAATGCGTCGTCGTATGTTTGTATCCCGAAGTGAAAAGAACCATCTTGTAAAAGGCTCGTGACCGTTTGGAATCTGGTAAAAATCTATTGTCCGCGGAGGCACATTACGCATTGACGATCTTTCGTTTATCGGGAAGTGACTACTATTATTTCTGAAAATTGATGTCGCATTAGTGGTTTCTTATGCATTAGAGCTCAACAGAACACAAGCCAACAGTTTATGCTACAGAAAAACGCTAAATAGACAACGCACATAGGTCGTCACTATACCAACGGACAGTGCGATTGTCAACCTTCTCGGCACCGCGTTCCAGATACCTATCAATTGATTTACCTTCAAGCACCCGAACTTCAAATTCATACGGTGGATCAATTTTAAACGGTGGGATATCAGTAATATTTTGGCAGGCAGTCGCAGCAGTTTCTCGGATCAGTTCGCGCGACCGTTGTGGCGATAGATGTAACGCCAGTTCCTGTCCGAGACCTTGTTTGGTTTCAACGCCATAAATGTCAGGGACAAGTTCCTTCGCTTCCGAAACGGCTTTATCGTCGCCAGAGATGAAAACCGTTGGGAGATCAAAAGTGCCTGCTAAGGCTGCACGGCATCCGAATTCCCCAATCATCTTTCCGTTGAGTTTGTAGTATTCAATTGACACAGAAGAATACGTATGACTTAAGGGTGCGTTCGGCGTACCTGCCATAGCGTGTTGCCCGACGAAAAAGAGGGCATCGTAACCCTCGTCAAGATAGTAGGGCGGACGAATTGGCCCCCGCGCAATGAGTTTCGCCTGCGGATGAAAGTCAAGTACATCAATTCCGCCAGTCCCGTGTCCATCCCAGACGACAATTTCTGCGTCCGCATCCACATCCAGAATGCCATCGACAGCAGCATTGACTTCCTGCGTCAATAGTTTCATGGCTGCCTGTTTCAGGGGACCTTCCTCACGGGTTTGACTGAAGCGAGATACCATCGCAACGCCTTCCAGGTCAGTTAAAATATAAATCCTCATGCGTGTCTGCCCCCTCAATTTTATAGGCGCAGTTTTACGGCGTACTCGACTAAATGCGACGTGCATTCAAACCGCGCCTGCCTTGGTTCGGCGTTCTACCGCTATCCTGCTCAAAATCCCGACTACTGACCGCTGAGAGCGCAGCGCCCTGACCGCTGACCGCCATTACGACACAGTCCACGTTTCACCAGCGTTGAGTAACGCCTCAAGGTCGCCTTCGCCTACCCGATCTTTTGCACCGTTGATCTGGTTGGTCATCGCATCTTCATAACACGGGTGTCGGACACTGCGGAAAATACCAACAGGGTGCGGCATATCAAGCGTATCACTCATCCCGGCGAGGAAGTTCGCCAAGGTAGTATCCTCAGCGTATTGGTTGTGGACGATGAGGTCGTCGGTGGTGTAGTCCCCATTTGTGGTCTCAACGACTTCAGGTTGGAATCCGTTGAGTCGGATGCCTTTGTTATGTTCTGCGCCAAAAACGAGGGGTTCGCCGTGCTCCAAGAATACGGTATTGTCAGACTTCGTGTCCTTCTCTGTGTATGGAAAGAAAGTACCATCGTTAAAGATGTTGCAGTTTTGATAGATTTCAATGAAGGAGGTGCCTTTATGTTCAAACGCTGACTTAATCAGCGTCCGCAAATGATCCGGATCTCGGTCAAGGGAGCGCGCCACAAAGGTCGCCCCTGAAGCCAAAGCGAGGCTAATCGGATTAAAGGGGGCCTCCAGAGAACCGAGCGGGGTCGAGTACGTCTGTTTTCCTTGCTCTGAAGTGGGTGAATATTGACCTTTGGTGAGTCCGTAGATGCGATTGTTGAAGAGCAAAACGTTGATGTCGAAATTACGGCGCATCGCATGGATAAAGTGGTTGCCACCGATTGAAAGCGCATCCCCATCGCCCGTGATAACCCAGACAGAGAGGTCGGGATTCGCCATCTTTACGCCGGAGGCGATCGTTGGGGCTCTGCCGTGGATGGTGTGGAAGCCGTAGGTGTTCATGTAGTAGGGGAATCGACTTGAACATCCGATGCCGGAGATAAAGACGATGTTCTCGCGGGGGATACCGAGTTCAGGCATAATCCGTTGGGTCTGTGCCAGAATGGAATAATCACCGCAACCGGGGCACCAGCGTACATCTTGGTCGGACTCGAAATCTTTTTTGGAGAGGGTAGGTGCCCCCCCCGGAATCCGTGAAGTTCTTTTCCTTTTCATGATGTGTTTACCGCCTTTGGCATTTGAGGCTAAAGGTGTCCTAACTCTTTAAGTAGTTGGTCGACTTTAGTCTCCAACTCAAATACGTGGAAGGGTTGTCCCTGTACTTTGTTGAATCCGATTGCATCGATAAGGTAGGTAGCACGAATGAGTTGAAGGAGTTGACCTGTGTTTAGTTCGGGGATGAGAATCTTTTTAAATCTATTGAGAATATCTGCCAAGTCGTTGGGGAAAGGGTTGAGATGTCGGAGATGGACGTGTGCGACCGGAAGTCCTTCTGCGCGGTAGTTTTCCGCTGCCGTTCGGATTGCGCCGTAAGTGCCGCCCCATCCGAGAAGGAGAATGTCCCCCTCCTGGTCACCAAACACCTCCGTTGGCGGTATTTCATCGGCAACACGAGCGACCTTTTCTGCTCGGATTTCTACCATCCGCTGATGATTTTCAGGGTCATAACTCACATGTCCGGTTATATCGGATTTCTCTAAGCCGCCGATACGGTGTTCTAAGCCGGGGGTCCCGGGTTTCGCCCAAGGACGCGCCAAGGTATCTGGGTCGCGCTGATAGGGTTCAAACCCGTTACCATGGGCATGTTCACGTCCCGCAAAACCTGCTTTAATCTCTGGCAATTCAGAAAGTTTGGGAACCCGCCAAGGTTCAGCACCCATCCCAATATAGAGGTCCGAGAGGAAAATCACCGGTGTCCTATACTTCACGGCGATGCGGCAGGCTTCATAAACCGCTTCAAAACAGTCGTGCGGACGCGAGGGAGCTATAATAGGAATAGGAGACTCACCGTTCCGACCGTAAAACATTTGTAAGAGATCCGACTGTTCCGTTTTTGTGGGCATTCCGGTTGAGGGACCCGCCCGTTGGATATTGCAGACCACGAGCGGAAGTTCCGCAATCATAGCGAGATTAATGGCTTCCGATTTAAGAGCAAGCCCGGGACCACTGCTACCCGTGACACCGAGTGACCCACTAAATGCGGCACCGATTGCGACCCCAACAGCTGCAATCTCATCTTCCATCTGCATCGTGACGACCCCGAAATTTCGGTATTGGGCGAGACCGTGAAGGATATCGCTTGCGGGTGTTATCGGATAGCTGCCGTAGACGAGGGGAAGACCGGACTGATGCGAAGCTGCGATGAGCCCAAGCACTGTCGCCATGTTTCCTTCAATGTTGCGATAGGTTCCAGGTTCAAAGGATGCGGGTTTCACATCATAAGAGACAGCGAATTGTTCGGTAGCCTCACAGTAAGTATTGCCAGCACGGAGTGCAAGAATGTTTGCTTCGATATACTGTGGCTTTCTGGCGAACTTTGTCTTTATCCACTTCATTGTATATTCCATGGACCGGTTATATAGCCACAAGATCATACCGAGCGCGAAAAAGTTTTTACACCGATCAATTTCTCGCGTAGAGAGATCCGTTGTTTCGAGTGCTTTTCGAGTGAGCCGTGTTAATTCGACTGGGAAGACTTGGTACTTTGCGAGGGTCCCATCTTCGAGAGGACTGTCTTCATATCCAGCGAGACGTAGCGAGCGACGTGCAAAGTTATCCGTATTAACAATAAGAATGCCATTGGGTTTGAGTTTGTGCAGATGAACTTTTAATGCGGCGGGGTTCATTGCGACAAGTGCGTCGCAGAGATCACCTGGCGTATGAATTTGTTCGCTTGAGAAGTGGAGTTGGAACCCGGAGATACCAGCTAAAGATCCAGCGGGCGCTCGAATTTCAGCGGGATAATCGGGTAGCGTGGCGACATCGTTACCAATGAGTGCAGTGGTCTCAGTCATTTGTGTGCCAATGGTCTGCGACCCATCACCCGAGTCGCCAGCAAAAAGGATAGTCGCCGCCTCAATTTGCTCTACTGGCTTGCGCATCACAATCGCTTCCTTTTTCTTATAGGTGCACTTGGAAAACGCACCTATACAATATGAAAAGTTCTAAAACATTTACGCACCTTCTCGGGCTTTCATGGCATCTCGAACGGGCCGCGGAGGTAGTGCTAAAACTTCTTGGGAAAATTCCTCAACGAGATAAGAGATTACGTCACGAATCGAAACCATGCCAATCGGTCGGTTCTCGGTATCAACAATAGGGACGTGTCGATAGTGGCCGCGCGCCATATAAAGAACAGCGGTGCTCAAAGAATCTTCAGGGTTCGCTGTCTGCGGCTCCAGTATCATAAATTGTGTAACGCCGACGTTATCGAGATCTCCTACCTGTTTATTGAGAATTCTGTTTAGGACATCTCTTTCACTAAAAATCCCGCGAAGATAACCGTCTTCAACAACAGGTGCTGCGCCGATGTTATTTGACAACAGCAGATCAATTGCTTCGTTCACACTGCAGTTGATGTCAATAGTGACAATAGGTCGCATCAACTCTTTTAGCGACACCTGAATTTCTCGTGCGTCCCATGCCCTTAATGCCTCTTCTTGGTCCATCTGCTCTAATTCTTCATCAATAGCTAAATCGTACAGCATGGTTGCGCCCCTTAATCTTGGTTTTCTATGAATATAGCGATGTGTTCGAGAATATCGCGGGTTGAAATTATTCCGA
The DNA here is from genome assembly GCA_028820845.1 of Candidatus Poribacteria bacterium. Classification (NCBI taxonomy): domain Bacteria; phylum Candidatus Poribacteria; species Candidatus Poribacteria bacterium. The sequence continues at coordinate 17,638 of JAPPII010000069.1, read as the reverse complement.
TGGGGTATGCTTCGCCTTGGTCGTCCCAGACGCAGAGGGGTAAGTGTCGGAAATGCCCGAGATGCATCAGGTTTAATGCGAAGGCGATCGGGTCACTGGCGCGTAGTGTTTCTGGATCCGGTGTCATAACCCGTTCAACCTTAAAATCTACAGGTGCGGCGCGCTGCCCACTCACGTGACGGATTAAGTCGCGCTCAGTGATAATTCCAACCAACTGTTCATCGTCATCAACGACGAGGACACACCCTGTTCCCCTTTCTTGCATCGTGTCAATGGCAACAGAAACTGGAGAGCCGACTGGCACGGTGACGGGCTGTTTGTAATCGAGGGTGCTAATTGGTAGAGACAGCGTTCTTGCGTCCATCGCACACATTCCTTTAGTATAACGTCAAAAAACAGATTTTGGTTTCCTATTTTGTGTATTTAAGGATACCACATTTTTTCCCAACTTGCAAGTACATTTTCTGGTAGGCAGTTCACAGTTCACAATCAGCTGTTAGCAAAGAGGGATCTGATGCGCGTTAACAATTTCTTTACGAACAGCAAACCGCGAATAGCGAATTGCTATAGTCCAAGTGTGATTGCACGAGAGGTTGGCGACCCCCATCCGGGAACAGCAATCGTCCATCTGCCTGCCGGTCCACCCGCAACCATGAGCATCAAATCGTCCACCGAGTATTGTTTCGTGTTATCAGCGATGTACTGACGTATATCGGATTTACTGAAGCCATCCTCAGAGATCGTTTTGGCATGTTCAACGCCTATGACGAGGAGCGTTTCACCGCCAGTGTTACCCGGAGCAGCGATATTCTCGGCAACCGTGTTAAGGATGCCTTCTGCGGTATTGTTGCCGTGGTCATTTACCGGTTGCGGCGCGGCACCCGCAAAAACGGTAACTGTGCTATCGTCTGTTTGGAATCCGCGGTCAACATGCAGAGGTTCCCAAGGACTATCTTCCTCTTTTTCAGCAATACAGCAGGTATATTTTCCAGCGTGTCCGAACGCCGCCCGATCAAGTTCACCCGGTAAACCGCCACCGATATTCGTACAGACGAGGCGTAAGGCGCGTCCGATCGTCGCATTCGCCCGCCATCCTTGCCCGAAGAGGTTAAATCCATCGTTAATTTCCAACTGTTTTCGGGCGGGTCCGTTGACAATGAGCATTGGGCCAACATGAGAAGTTGTGACTTGAACGCCGTGAAGGTTGAACTGCTCAGCGGTCATCGCCTCAACAGCGGTGAGGATGAGTGGTAGATATGCCGGTTTGCACCCTGCCATGACGGCGTTAATAGCCACCTTTTCGACAGTCGCTCTGCCCCATTTTGGTGGAACTGCGGCGATAAGTTCGTTTGGATCTCTGTCTGTGCCGTTCAGCATGCGTTCGACGCGTTCAGGCGTTGGTGGAACAACCGGAAGTCCGTCTGTCCATCCGTTTTCATAACAGGTCTCAATAAGATCCTCGGTTTCATCAATCTTTAATTGTGTGGAGTGCCACTCTTGTGCCATAGATATTTCCTTCCTCTGCGATTAACTTTGATATGCCCGTTCAAGGTATGCTATCATATTAGCATAGGTTTTTTAGGTTTTCAATAGTTAACAGTTGTCAGTTATCAGTTGTCAGTCAAGGAGGATTTGTGGAAGCAGTTACATTTCAACATATCCTTGCTGCGAGGAAGGTCGTGGCACGTTTTTTAAAACAGACACCTTTAATCCATTATCCCGAATTGTCCGAGCGTCTCGGATTCCAAGCGTATGTCAAACACGAAAATCACCATCCGACAGGTAGTTTTAAGGTACGTGGCGGACTAAATTTCATGCATCACCTGCCACAAGCACAACGCGAAAAAGGAGTTCTTACAGCGACCCGCGGGAATCACGGTCAGTCCATTGCTTATGCCGCAGCCCAGTTTGGGGTCAAATCAACAGTCGTTGTACCATACGGAAATAATCCGGAGAAGAACAGTGCGATGCGCGCCTTCGGTGCTGAATTGATTGAGCACGGTGCAGACTTTGACGAGGCACTCGAATTGTGCGAAAAACTCCAACAGGAACGCGGACTCTATTACGTGCATCCGTGCATGGAACCGGCACTTTTTCACGGGGTCGGTACTTATTCGCTTGAGATCTTTGAGGACCTCCCGAATGTAGATGCAATCATTGTACCCATCGGCGGAGGAAGTGGTTGTTGTGGTGCTATTACTGTCTCCAAAGCGATTAACCCAAATGTCAAAGTCATCGGCGTGCAAGCGGAAAACGCACCCGCTATCTACCAATCGTGGAAAGCCGGACGGCGTATAGAAACCGATTCCTGCGATACAATTGCAGACGGCATCGCGACGCGTGCCCCCTTCCCGCTGCCACTCTCCATCATCAACAAAAGTATTCACGACATTGTGCTGTTGAGTGAGTCAGAACTGGAGGAGGGTATGCGTTTGGCGTTGCGCTGGACACATAATTTGGCAGAAGGTGCCGGTGCGGCACCCCTCGCAGCAGCACATAAACTCACCGATACACTCACCGGTAAAAACGTGGTGATGGTAATGAGCGGCGCGAATCTGGATACAGAAACGCTTAAATCATTACTGATTCACCAATTATGAATCACATAAACAGGTGCGGAGTCGTCAACAAGCGTGAGCGTTGCCCATTCCGCGCCTTCTATAAATTCGTTGCGAAGCGCGTTTGTTAAGTCGGGATGGATGTGGAGCGATGCTAAATCCCAACGCAGGTTCTCGCTCGTTTCTACGACGACGTTCGGAACATCGGCAATGAGTGAAACCCGTTGCAATCCACTGTTTTTTCGAGACAGCTGTATCGTCGATAAAACATAATGGATCGTTTGTCTCGGATCCCGCATCTCGGCACTGTAAGGTTCGTCCGAAGAAAGCCGATAACGCCCAAAACGCATCAGTTTTAGGTTTCCAAGGAACTGGTCGGTTTCATACTCGTCCGGACGCGGCAAACCGCCGTAGATGATAATATGTCGGCAGCCGTCCTTTTCCAATGTGTAATCCACAGCGAGCTGCCCATCTGTCCAATCTTTGTCTGTCTGCCCAACCCACTTCTGAACAGTCCGCTTCGCTTTCGTGGCACCGTCTGGAACCGAGTCCATATCCCCTATATGTATATCTGGGACCACCGGAGTGCTTGCCTGTCGATTTAATTCGTCAAAGATGCGAATACCCCCGTCGGCACAGATAAGCGGAAAACGGTTCTCTATCGCGCGCGCAATCTCGGAACGGTAAAAATCGAGATAGCGTAGATCGTAATAGCCGTTGAGAAAGATAAGTGCTGCTCTCATATTTCTTACGCTTGGCTGCAGACGGTTGGCGGACTCACGATGTTATAGGATGGAACCAACCGAGTCGGATGATAAGAACGTTTGACGCGCCTTAGATTTTCCAACCCGGAATCGTCCATAGCGTTAATCCACCTGTAAGTCCCGACTAATTCACGACAGAATTCGCGATAGATGAATTGTGCCAGTCCCTTTGTGCGGAGATCTGTGACTTCAAACAAGACGCAAAACGTATCGGTGTTTAGTGGATAGCCGAAGGTATAGGCTTTGATCTCACCATTGATACGAACAACCCTACCAATAAGTCCGAGTGCGTCTGCGTCTGCAATAGCGGTTCGGTGTGCGGCACGCGAATTATCAAGCATTACACAATAAATATCATCGTTACATTGCGACGCACGTTCGGTTCGCCATGCGTCACAGCGGGCGAAACAGGCATCTCGATCGGCAGAACAATACGGTGTGAGTGTTACCGACGGGTGTTTTGCAACAAAGGCATTGTAGGCACTCCGTTTGCTCTTGTAGCGATTCCCGCTTAGTCGGCTAAGCGTCTCTGTTTCATAGAGATATTCCGTCTCCTTCAAAGTCGCAGAAAATCCATTTTCTTTAAAGAAACGGAGCATCTCCTTCGGAACATTTTCGATTCGGACGATATGTGGGTTTCGACTCGATTCCAACATAAACTGATACGCCTCACGTACCACCTTCAAATAACGACAACTCCCGACTTCGTAGGGTATCGGTAAAATTGGCATAAAATAATCGTCGTTCTGCTTTGCGAAAACACACAGATGTCCTGCCAACTCTCCCCAATAAAATGTGAAGTGATCGCGCCATATATATAACGGAGCAAACGCATAACTTGACAAGCGCGTGTGTTGGCAAGGTTTCCCAACTTCGTTCTCTGCATATAAGTCAAACATCGGTTTGTCATTGAGGGTCAGCGGTCGCAGTTGCATCTCTCAATTGGTTTGAAGCATAGCGATTAGACAATCACTGTTACGAAGCCTGTGGACAATCTTCACGGTCTCTTGATAATCACCGATGATGTGCCAGTTCGCAGTGATCTGCGCTGTAACCGCCTCGGATTCAATGTAATTGATGACATCGCGGATGTGACGCTGGAAGGCTTCTGTTTCAAGGTGTTCCTCACCAAATGGACAGAGGGTATCCACACCGAGGACAACCGCGCCTCCGTCTTTACTGAACATTAACGCAAACGGATAGAGTTGGCAGTCAAGCGGACGGATTGGATAGATAGTGCAGTGGCTCGTTTCTGGATCAAAAAAGGGGCAGATGTAGAAATCTGTGTGGGGTTTTAGTTGAATCTGCGCGCTTTTCCCATCGGCTTGTGGACGGAACAGTGCGGGATCCGCACCCGCTGCGATAACCTTTTCCCTCTCTCCTTCTGTGAAGATGGGTGCGAGTGGGCTGTCCGCCTCCAAAAACCGACAACAGACATCACAAGAGAAGCACACTTCGGCGGGGATAATTTGGTAAAGCGTGGCGTTTGACGGGTTAGGTGTTTCCATCTTTTGTTATAGTGAATATACGCACTTGGCTGATAATACCGTCTGAACCGGCGAGGTTGCAAACCTCGCCTACCTATTTTGCTGGACTCTTATCCCACGATTTTCCCTATCGCATCGATTACGATATGAATCTCCTCTTCGGTTAGTCCAGGATGAAGGGGGAGACTCACGACGCGTTCAAATGCTGCTTCAGCGCACGGGAAATCACCTATGCAATAACCGTATTGCTTCTGATAAAACTCGAAGAGATGTAACGGGATATAGTGGACACTGCATTCAATGTTCGCCTCGCGTAGGGCTCCGATAAATCCTTCGCGTTCACCGGGGGGGAGTTGAATAATGTAGAGGTGCCAAGAATGCTCGTTGGGATTATCGGGTACTACTGGTGTGTTGATTTGCGAGAAATTTGCCAGTTCCTTTTGATATATCTGCGCGAGATCTCGGCGGCGTTCATGTTGCTTGTTGAGCTTCATGAGTTGGCACAATCCTATCGCCGCTTGAATATCGGTCATGTTGTACTTATATCCCTCGGTGGCGATGTCATACCGCCAGATGTCGCGCTGTGATTGACGTGCCCAAGCGTCTTTGTCGATCCCGTGGAGCCGCATTGTACGGAGCGGTTTGGCAAATTCATCGTTGTTGGTGGTAATCATACCACCCTCACCTGTCGTGAGGTTTTTATTCGCATAGAAACTAAAAGCGGAGAGGTCGCCGATGTTGCCGATGTACTGCCCTTTGTATTCAGTTGGAATGGCGTGGGCAGCGTCGTCAATGAGTATGAGATTATGGTTTCGGCAGATGTCCTGGAGGACATCCATATCACAGGGGAGTCCGGCGAAATGGACGGGCATTATTGCCTTCGTACGCTGTGTGATAGCCTGTTCAATCTGGGTTACGTCGATGTTCAAGGTATCGGGCTGAATGTCTACAAAGACGGGTTTCGCGCCGACATACCGGATCGCTTCGGCGGTTGCGGTGAAGGTATAAGGGGTCGTGATGACTTCATCGCCACTACCAACACCAGCGACAACAAGACTCAGATGTAATGCAGCAGTGCAAGAACTGACAGCGATCGCGTGCTTGACACCGAGATATTCGGCAAAAGCACGTTCAAATTCGCGCGTTCTGTTACCTGTGCTGATCCATTTGGAAGCGAGCACTTGACTCACGGCTTCTATTTCGGTATCATCAATCCAAGGACGACTAAACGGTATAAACGGATTTTTTGCCATTTTTTTAACTTTCCTTGCGGTTCGGTAAGGAACGTGTAAAATTTCAGAAGCGTCCCCGTACACCCGCCTTCCACTTCGTTTCAGGCTTCGCGTTTTTTAATTCTCCTGAGTTTGTTGCAAAATCTGGATCATTGCCTCAAGGGCGAGGGTATAACTATGGGTTCCGAAACCGCCGATGACTCCGACAGCAACCGCCGATATATAAGAATGATGCCGAAACGCTTCGCGGGCATAGATGTTGGAGAGATGAATCTCAATAACGGGAAGTGCGACGGTAGAAAGAGCATCTCGAATGGCGACACTGGTATGCGTATAGGCAGCGGGGTTAATCAGGATGCCGTCTGCCCAATCAATGTGGTCTCCGATGATAGAGACGAGTTCGCCTTCGTGGTTAGACTGGAAGATTTTGAGTACAATCTCATGCGGTGATGCTGCAGCGTGCCGATCAAGCGTGGCGTTGATGTCTGCTAACGTTTGGTGTCCATAGATTTCGGGTTGGCGTTTCCCTAAGAGATGCAGATTCGGTCCGTGAAGGACGAGTATGTTCATGCATGTGTTTCCTTTTCTCGTGAAATATAACCGTTGCCTCAGAAAGTATATAATGGATTAGAAAAATTTGCAAAGGTTTTTCGGGAATCCGATGTTAAAATCCTCAATCTATCTGCGGATCAAGTGCGTCTCGGAGGGCATCGCCGAGGAGGTTGAAACCTAAGACAATCAGAAAAATAGCGATACCGGGGGCGGTAACAGTGAGCGGGGCACGGCGGATAAACTTCCGGTTCTCGTTGAGCATCGCACCCCATTCAGGTTCGCCAATCTCCGCGCCGAGTCCTAAAAAACTGAGACCCGCTGCATCTAAAATTGCTGCGCCGATACCCAACGTGGCTTGGACAATCAATGGCGCAATACAGTTCGGAAGCACAGTCGTTAGGAGAATGCGACTGTCACTTGCACCAATGACCTTCGCGGCGACGACATAATCTAATTCTCTGACCTTCAGGACGGCTGCACGCAAAATGCGGGCGTATTGCGGAATATAGACGATAGAAACAGCGATAATCGCATTCGTGAGGCTCTGTCCGAGAATGGTGACAATCACCATGGCGAGGAGGATACTCGGCATCGCAAGCATCATATCCATGACACGCATAACAGCGTTATCAAGTCTACCGCCGTAATAACCGGCGATTGCCCCGAACAGCGTGCCGAACCCGATCGAAAACGTCATCGCGATAAGTCCAACCCGCAGAGAAATTTGAGTGCCGTAGACAATCCTACTGAAGATGTCCCGTCCCACACCATCGGTGCCGAGGTAGTGCGTCGCCGACCAACCGCTCAGACGTTCAACGACGTTCGCCTGTCTCGGATCGTGTGTTGCAATGAGCGGCGCGAAGATAGCGAGAAAAATAAAAAATAGGATGATGGAGGCACCAATAGTCGCAGAACGGTGTCGGAGCAACTTCCGAAAAACGTGTCCTTGGCTGGTAACAGTCCCCGATGTATTCATTTGGCAGCGTCCTCCACTCGGAGACGCGGATCGAAATAGGCATACAACATATCAACGATAAGATTGACGAGCATAAAGACCGTTGCGACGAAAAGTACGCCGCCTTGTACTGCCCGGACATCGCGCGCCTCAACGGCAGCACGCAACCACGAACCGAGTCCGGGCCACGAGAAGATATGTTCGGTTAAAATAGCACCTCCCATCAGATAGCCGAATTCCAGTCCAATGATCGTCAAAACAGGCACCATGCTATTCTTCATGGCGTGTTTGCCGATAACCTTCCAGCGTGGCAAGCCCTTCGCATACGCCGTTGTAATATACGGTTGATTCAGGACTTCAAGTAGACTCGAACGCGTCATCCGAGCAATAATCGCTAATGGGATAGTTCCCAACGTAATGGCTGGAAGGATTAAGTGGGCAATAGCATTCCGAAAGGCGGTAAAGTTTCCGGCAAGCAGCGTATCAATGAGATACAGACCCGTGCGGGATTGGATATCTAAATCTAAGACGACATCTAAGCGTCCTGTGCTCGGAAGTATCGGGAAAAAATAGGAGAAGAGGAGTATGAGCATCAAACCCAGCCAGAAGATCGGCATAGAGATCCCAGCAAGGGAAACCGACATGGAAAAATAGTCCCAAAACGTTCCACGCGAGACGGCAGCAATAACCCCCGCAGCGATGCCGAACAGCATCGAAAAAGCCATCGCAGCGAGGGTTAACTCAACAGTCGCTGGGAAATAACGTTTGATCTCGTCAATGACGGGTTGCTTTGTTTTAAAGGAGCGTCCGAAATCAAGGTGCGCGATATCCCACAAGAACTTGGCGTATTGGTAATAAAGCGGCTTGTCCAGTCCCATCTCCTCTCGGAGTTCGGTGAGTGCTCTTTCGGTAGCACGCTCTCCCAAAATAGCGACAGCGGCATCGCCTGGGATGAGATGCACCATCAAAAAGACAAGGAGCGATACCGCTAAAAGCGATAGACCGATCGAAAGGAAACGTTGAATCAGATACGAGAACAAATTTTTAACGATTAAATCTGGTCACCGTTCCACTTCGTTTCACGGTGGTTTTCGGCAAATTTTAACCGCCTCTGGACTATGAAAGGTTTTCAACAATTGCAGTAATGTAAAGTTAAGACAATATACTCACTAAAAATCAGAATCAACGGTATTCATGCCTTAGGGCATGAACCGGGGTATGAATGTCCTATGGCATTCCCCGGGTTTTCGGTTAATTTCAACCGTCTCTGGATTATGAAAAGTTTTTTAACAACAAAATTAGAAAAACGGGTTGTGTAATTTCTCCTCACCGACGGTCGTGGAAGGACCGTGTCCTGGGTAGAGTCTTACCGCGTCAGGAAGTGAAAGTAGATTGTCACGGACGCTGTCAATTTCAGCCTGATACGAGATGTTGGGACCCCCGACAGAACCGGCGAAAATCGCATCGCCGACAAATGCTGCGTTCTGCGTGAGGAAACTACAGCCGCCGGGTGTATGTCCGGGTGTATTGACAACGGTTACCATAAGTTCACCAACGGAGAGGATATCGGCGTGTGCGACTTCACGGAGTCGCGTGTTACTCCGCGGTTTCGGTTCGTCCTTATGGATGTACGTTTCGCAACCGGTGGCGGTTTGGAGCTGCGGTAACCCATCGGTATGATCGCTGTGGGCATGCGTCAAAAGGATCGCCGTCGGATTCACGTTATGGGCATCCACCTGTTCCAAAACGAGGTCTGGATGTGCAGCGGTGTCAATGATTGCAGCATCATCGGTGGCTTTGCATACCAATAGATAGGCATTGACGGGCCACCCGCCGACTGGCGCGCTAATCGTGATAACTTCGAGACTTGCGTCGCTCGCTTGTTGCGCGGGCTCTGGTTCCCACTGCTCCGTCGCAATATCGAGCAACTTGGCACCGTCTAAATTGAGTACTTCTGCGAGACGAAAGACTTGCGATTCTGTCGGTTTTAAGGTATACTGTTCCATACGCGCCAGTTCTGCCTCTGTAATACCGGCGGCGGTAGCGATTTTGTTCTGAGAGATGTTCTGCCCGCGTCGGGCTTTACCAATAATATCACCAAATTCGTCTTCAAGTGCATAAGCCATAGTGGTGTTCTCCTTGAATTTTTCATTTCAGAAAATTATAGCAAAAAATTCGGTATAATGCAATTGAAAACAGTAAGCATAAAAAAGGGAGAGGCTCTGATGGGTACACAAAAAGAAGCACACGAACAAGCTGCAATATTGCTCGCGCCTATAGAAACGGACATGACGTTGCAGGATTTTCTTGAAAGCGATATGGAGGGATATGAATATGTGAAAGGAGAATTAATTCCGATGCCACCAACTTCAGGTGAACACGGTAAAATTAGTATAAATCTCATTTTACCCTTGGGTGTATATGTGCGTGAGAATCAACTCGGGGATGTCTATGCGCCAGACACAGGTTTCCAGATCGGTGATCGGGTATTGATACCAGACATCGCGTTTGTATCAACAGCACGAATACCTGAGGATTTAAGCACTGCGTTTGCCATTCCGCCAGACCTCGCCGTTGAAGTCGTTTCACGGACAGACACTCAATCCAGGGTCATTGAAAAGGCATTCGCCTATTTAAACGCAGGAGTGAGGCTCGTCTGGGTTCTTGAACCCAGGTCAAAAACGGTGACGATATATCGTTCGGAAAGCGACATCAAGTTGCTCACACGCAACGATACGCTCACCGGCGAAGATGTTGTTGAAGGATTTTCGTGTCAGGTCGCACAACTTTTTAGATAAGGAGACGCTATGAAACTGGGTTTAGTTACGTATAATATGGCAAAAGATTGGGATATTCCCACAATTATTGACAATTGTGTAGAAACAGGGTTTGCGGGTGTGGAGTTACGGACAACACATGCCCACGGCGTTGAAGTCGAACTCTCGGCAAGTGAACGCGCAGCCGTAAAGCAACAATTCGATGACTCCCCGATTGAGATTGCTGGTTTGGGATCCGCTTTTGACTATCACGCCGTGGATCAATCGGTGGTTCGTCAGAATATAGACGGAACGAAGCTGTACTCTCAACTGGCGGCAGATGTTGGGGCACCCGGCGTTAAAGTGCGCCCGAACGGTCTTCCCGAAGAAGTGCCTATTGAAAAGACGCTGGAACAAATCGGATTGGCGTTGCGGGAGTGTGGCGAATTCGCTGCTGACCTCGGCGTGCAGATTCGGTTAGAAGTACACGGGGGCGGCACCTCTGAACTCCGGCACATCCGAACGATTATTGATGTCGCTGACCACGATAACGTCTATGTCTGCTGGAACTCTAATTTCGGCGAAGTCGAAAATGGCTCTATTCAGAATAACTTTAATCTTGTAAAAGGCAGAATCGGTTTGGTACATATCACGGAACTCCACCGGCGCGAGTATCCGTGGCGGGAACTCTTTACATCGTTGAAAGATTCCGGGTATTCAGGTTACACACTCGCTGAAATCGCAGGGAGTTCCGACCCGCTACGCGTGATGAATTTTTATCGGGCGTTGTGGGAAGAGATGTCAAGATAAACAGTTCTCATAGAAATCCAGAAAGGAGGCGTGCTGATGAATACGCTAAAAGCCGGTCACGAACAAGCGGCAATATCACTCATGCCGTTAGAAACTGATATGACGCTTGAGGAGTTTCTTGAAAGCGATTTAGAAGGATACGAATATGTCAAAGGAGAATTAATACCGATGCCACCAACTTCGGGCGAACACGGCGATATTAGCTCTAACATCCAGTGGTATTTATACTCACACGTTCGTGAAAATCAACTCGGACGTGTCTACACATCGGACACCGGTTTTAAGATTGGCGATAGGTTCTTGATACCAGATATTGCGTTTGTTTCGACAGAACGACTGCCAGATGACAGACGTAAGGCGTTCTCAATCCCACCGGATCTAGCTGTTGAAGTCGTTTCCCCAACAGATGTTCTGTTCCGTGTCTTTGAAAAGGCGCTCACCTATCTGAGTGGCGGAACGCAGCTCGTTTGGGTGATTGAACCTGTGGCAAAAACGGTAACGGTGTATCGTTCAGAGACAGATATCAAAGTGCTTACACGCGAAGATACCCTTACCGGTGAAGATGTCGTCGAAGGCTTTTCGTGTCAAGTCTCACAACTTTTTGAATGAGGATAAACACCAGTGTCCAAACTACGACTTTCCATCTTATCTATAGGAATATTTCTATTGGCTTCTATCAGTATGAGTGACACATTGACTTCGGTTCGCTTCAACAACGAGATATGGGATGTAGAAATCTTAACCGAGTCGCTTGCCGTGTACGCCTATCCGGCAGGCACAAATATAACAATACCGATCTCGTCGAAACAGCAGGGATTTGGTACTGTGACAGACTTCTCTCACAAAGATGGTGTTATCAGTTGGAAGTTACCAGAACGTTCTCTAAGTGTCCGCGTTGAACTTGAGTGGCAACAAGACTCTCTAACGATAGAATTTACGCAAGATGGCGACACAAGCGAGGCACAAAGTTTAACGTGGCCGGTTATTGAAAACACCGAGTCTATTCACGCTTATATTCTCCCTTTTTTTGAAGGGAGTTACGTACCAAAAGATGACGAGATGTGGCAGGACTTTCTATCTGAAAGGGGACCGATAAACACAACCGCAGGTCTCTCTATGCCCTTCTGGGGACTCGACCTTGGCGATAGAATACTCACCTATATTTTAACAAATCCGTTCAACAACAAAATCCGGTTCCATAAGACTGCAACATCTACCTTAGGCATGCAGGTGTCACACACTTTCACACCAAACTGGAAAGAAAAAAAATACGGCGTGCGTATCTCGCTCGGCGAGGCATCCCCCGTTGAACCTGCCAAACAATACCGAAAATGGCTCCAGCAAAACGGTGAATTTGTCTCGTTCGCTGAAAAGATTGAGCAGACCCCTGAAGCGGAGAAATTACTCGGTGCCGCGCATGCCTATCTCTGGGGCGGTAAATTGCTCAGTCGGTCCGATGTAACGGATTGGAAAGCGTTCGCCACAGAACTCAGTCGCGGTGGTGATGAATGGACAGCCGAGAATGTTCAGGCACGTATCTTTTCACGATTGAATACAGAAGCGAAGAAAGCCATCCAAGAGATCGCCGAGTCAGTACACCCATCTAATTACGCGCAACGGGTTGTGAGTCGTGCGATAAGTCAGCAGCTGGAGAAGCCCAATTTTTACAATCCATCGGCTTGGGTAGGGATTTCTTGGACACCAGAAATGGAAAAATTGCTTTCACGAAACCCATCTACACTATCGACTCCAGAACTCTATCGACGTAACTGTCTGCTGCTCTACGCGGCGTTTCCGAATGCCCTACGACATCCAGATGAGTGGGGGGACGGTCTATCTGTGAAGCTGCTGGAACGGTTCGCGAAAAACGGATTGGATAGGCTCTGGCTCGGTGTGGACTCATGGCAGGACGGATTTCGGCATCCCACTGCCGTTGCTAAGGCGAGAGAACTCGGCTATCTGGTGGGACCCTACGATTCCTACCATAGCATCCACCATCCCGATGAAGAGAATACATGGGAGACGGCACAGTTTGACCTGTCGCTGTATGAGAGCGGTGGGATTGTCAAGAGCGATGGCAAAAAAAGTAAGGGATTTAAACAGAAAGGATACCACTTAAGCCCAATCGTTGCCCAACCTTACGTGGAAGATCGCGTTAACGGCATCGTCGCACAGATGCCAACAGACTTTAACTCATGGTTTATTGACTGCGATGCTTACGGCGAACTCTTTGACGATTACTCACCATCACATCCTGCAACGCAATTAGATGACATGAACGCACGGCTTGCGCGGATGGCGTGGGTCCGGGATACCCATGATATGGTCATCGGTTCAGAAGGCGGTTCCGCCTACGCTGCAGGAACGATCCACTTCGCCCACGGGATGATGTCTCCTGTCATTGGGTGGGGTGATCCAGATATGAAGGACAAAACCTCCCCTTACTATACAGGCGGGTATTGGCCCCCGGAAGCACCTGCAGTTCACGTTAAACAAGTACCCCTCAAAGAGCATTACTTCTATATCTATTACGACCCACGTTTCCGGTTACCACTCTACCAGATCGTATTCCACGATTCGGTCGTGACGACGCATCATTGGGGTTATAGTAGCCTCAAATTTAAAAATGCAATAGAGACAGTGGCGTTGTTGGAGCTGCTCTATAACGTCCCGCCGTTGTACCATCTAAACACAGCACGGTTTTCAAAGCATAAAGATTGGATAAAACGGCACTATGCTTTCTTTTCCCCGTTGCATCGGCAGATTGGCGGGAAACCGATAACAGATTTTGAATGGTTGAGCGATGATAAGCAGGTTCAACGCACTGCGTTTGGGGATACAGTTGAGATATTCGCGAATTTCGGGACGGAGCCGTTTGAAGGTAAAGATGTGGTGGTTCCGGGGCGGAGTGTGGTGGCACGGTGGATTGAGACGGGTAAAATTGCGGTGTTCTCTGTAGAGTGACTTAAGGATAAAGGGTGTATAAAATATTTGTTGATTGTCTGAATCACGGATTATAGCGGATTACACAGATTTCGCGGATTTTCTTCTCAGCACTGGTCGTTTGGATCAGAATTTTGGGATTTGGTGAATAGAACGCGCTCCAAACCGCTAAGCCCCAGCGGGGCGACATGTGTATAGAAACGCTATTCCCCAGGACCCAAGCCCCAGCGGGGCGACATGTGTATCCCTTAAAATTGTCTAAAGTTTAGTAAGGCCAGGGTTATTCATTTTTAGGCTTTTTGGAGAACTGAATAACCCAAATTTAAGCCCAGGGCTGTTTAGTTTTCCAATAATTTAGGTCCGGAAGCCCGAACTTGTTCGGGAAAAGCATGCTATCCTGAATAAATTCGGGCTTTCGGAAACAAAAAACTTTACATAAATAAACTTATCACTTAAAACTAAACGACCCTGATTTAAGCCAATTTGCGGTTGACGCTGCAGGAGAAATATGATACACTTTTGGAAATTTATTTAGATGGAGGCTCATGGCATAAATATGACAAAATATCCTAACAGAGAGGCACTTCGTAAAGCACACGATATATACCGGGATGCTATGCGTCCATTCATCGTCCGATGCTTGAACAGGATTCAAGGGGCAAAGGTTGAAGACTTAATTCGCGATTCTTTGGACGATTGGGGAGAAGAACAATTTGAGCGAGACTTACAGCGGTACAACGGAAACTTAGAATCTCTTATAGATATCAGGAATTTCCCAAACATTATCGGAAAGTATTGGTATCGTGATCGTGGCTTCAGTCAACAGTTTGATTCCAATTCAAAGGTCCGAAGTAAGACTGAAACAATAGTAGAAGGTCGAAACTTTTGGGCACATCCAGGGTTGGAGGATGTTGACCCCGAACACACTCGGGCAAACCTAACTTACGTCGCTGAAGTACTCGGCGAGATTAAAAATAAAGAGGCAAAAGAAGCAGTTGAGGATATTCGCGATCGACTCTTTTCTGATGAACCTGAAGAGCATCCAACGGAAGTAGAGAATGCTGACCTCAAGAAACGCCTCGCGAAAATGTCAGATCGACTGGCGGTGGTGGAAACGGAAAAGGCTGAGTTAAAACGGCTAGAAGTAGAGAAAGCAGAATATGAAGAACTCTTGGACACAGTGGAAAAAGAGAAAATTGAGATAGAAAAACAATATGGTAGTGCGCAAACTCGGTTGAACGAACTGAAAGCAGAGAACGTTGAATTGAAAGAACGGCTCTCAGAAACAGAAAATCGTCGAAAAGCTATCGAATTGGAGAGTGACAAACGCATCAAAACCTTGACGGAACGACAGAGGACGGTAGTAGCGGAGAAGACTAAACTGGAAGAACGGCTAAAGAAATTGGAGAAAGCGGAAGAAGAAAATGCGAAACTAAAGAAGGATTTAGAAACAGCAGCAGAAGAGAAGATTGAATGGCAAGAGGATCTCAAAAGTACATCAATTTGGTTGAGCAAAACAGAAGAGGAGCTAGAGGTTTGCAAAGGATTCATTGTGGATATATCACGGGAATTTGTGGTATTAAAAGCAGGAAAGGTGGAATACCGAACAAGCATGTTAAAGGAAGCGATGGGGTTCCTTGATGACCAGGAACATCTCATGCGTAGGATGGAGCAAATCGTGGAGGAAGCAGAAGAGATTGAACGTAAGAATGCCCTTATCAGACCAGATGAATATCCACCATCAAATATTAACACACCTGACTCTGTTACTTTTTACGGAACCACTTTTACAAAGCGTTTGAACACGTACCATGTTGCAGAAGCTAATATTACCCAAACCTTCTGGCACTATTGGCATGCCCAAGGACCTGAGGGGAAAGAAGAAATGCGGGACGCCGGATGGAATGTTGAAAAAGTAAACGGCGATTGGGAAATAACGATTTCTTCCGAAGATTTTCAAGCGTGGATAGAGAATAAAGCAACGGAATTACGTAACTTGTTCAACGCTTCGGGTAATGAAGAACTGTCCCCACAACCTGTCCAACCTGTTTATAAAAGGACAACTTTGCCCACCGGTAAAGAAATGGAGCAGCCTGCACTTGAACTTCTCGCCGATAGGAAGGAACATCGCCGCGTGGAAATTATCAATTGCCTTACCGAATACTTTTTACTGACTGACGATGCCAGGAGTTACCTGAGCAAAACTGGACAGGCAGAAAAGCACTTAATAAAAAACGGACTGATAACTCGAACCAGAACGGGCTATTATCGCATAACTCCTCGTGGGCTTCAGGTCTTGAGGCAAAATCCGTAACGTTTGGATTGTTGGGTTTCGCTATTTCTACCTATACAAACGGTTCATCGAAAAGTAAACTTCTCTGTATAAACTGGAGGGTTTTGTTTTTCCGTTCAACCCAACCCACGCGATAAATAAACCATAATATCTGATGGAGAATTTACGCGATGGCATGTGAAATACTAAAGCAAAAAATTCACGATACACTCCAAACAGGTTACTTCAGCGATGCAAAAGATTTCGTTGATGTTTCCGATGGAGCTGGCGATTTCATTCATGTTGTCGTTGTCAGTAGAAAATTCAACGGACACACGATGGGAGGTAGAGGCGACATCATCTGGGACGAACTCCTGAAGCATCTTTCAGACGAAGAATGGGGACACGTCTCCTTATTGATTGGGTCAACCCCCGAAGAGGTTCAATTCTGGTAATAGAGGTAGAGGTATGGCATGTGAAACTTTAAAGCAGAAAATTTATGATACACTTAGAGCAGGATCTTTCCCTGATCCAGACTATTTCGTTGATGTTTTTGACGATGATGACAACGCACACATCCGAATTCTTGTCATCAGCCGCAAGTTTAACATTGATAAATACATACCTTCAGAGCGGGAAGACCGGGTCTGGGAAGACATCATTCAAGTGCTGTCCGAAGCCGAACTTGAGCGGATTTCTCGTATCGTTGCTATAAATCCTGAAGAAATTAAAATCTATACCTAACTAATATCATATACCCTTCTCCTATAAACACTGAGGCTATACCATAAAAGTAATAACATCCTGAAGGTGAAGTTATGTTCATACAAAAATGTATAGCCGGGCTTCGGTTTCTCGGCACTCTATTTTTGAGATCTCTCTGCGGAATCATCGCGGCTTACTTATGGTTGTTTGCAGTAGCAGTTATCTTTCATATAGCCGTGGGTAATCCGCCGCTGTTCCCTCACAGAGGGATTTTCGAGATTTTTGATCACTTCTACGACTCCGGTCCGCCCCGCGACGAACGCTATGGGGGGACGGCAGGCGAGTTTTACCCGCATGCTTTATCGGTCGGGACAATCGGGTTCCTCGTATGGCTCGCTGCCGGGGTCATTTGGGGATTTTTGCAAGGGCGGTTAGATCCACGGAAATGGCCTCTGTTTCGTTCGTAACAAAAAAGTGCAATTTTAATTTGCAATTGCTGGCGAGATGGGTTATAATTAACATCAGTATTCCCCCATAGCTCAGTCGGTAGAGCAGATGGCTGTTAACCATCGTGTCGGCGGTTCGAGTCCGTCTGGGGGAGTTT
>JAPPII010000068.1 GCA_028820845.1 Candidatus Poribacteria bacterium | reverse complement strand
ACGCTCTTAGGCAACGCTTTTAGTAGTCGGACCACAACTTTGATAAATGTCAGTTCTGATTACGAGTATAGCGAATATAGCCAACTGTATAATAGAAGATGAGAAGAAGTGCAGCAGGTAAAAATCTAAGAGGATCTTGAAACGCGTCAGAGTCAAAGATTTCTGCAAAGATAAATGTGAGAGAAAAGACCAATATTACAATCTTTATCATTATCAACCTCTTTATCATCAACCCCAACCTCCTATAGAATGCACCGCGAACGAAGGGGGCCACAACCGTAAAACTCGTGAAACAATAGCTCAAAAAATCAGAAGTGACAAAGTCGATGCTTGCAACACTTATGCCAGAAGATACGAATCCCAATTTGACTAAGCGTATGCCATAAGGTCCCAATCCGCCTGCTAATGTCACAGCGAATATTGCTATCAACGGCCGGTACATCTTATAGGCTACACAGTCCCGGAGGAATCTTATATAAGTCCAGGGATAATAGTCGTAGAAAAAAGCGTAGGTAGCATACCAGCAATATTGGATGAATCCAGCATAAAATAAAAGAGCGAGGGCGATAAGATTAGTGATTAATAAAGTTAATAGAATGTCCCTAATATTTCCGGGGCTTACCGTATGATGGAACAATGACCATAGGGATATTGCTATCAACAACTGCCCTATGCCGAGTGCTATATACTTCGTCCATTTGTGTTTTGGTGCTTGCTTTGCTTCTGGTTCGGGTGTTTCTGTGGTTTCTGGTGCGTGTGTTGCTTCTGGTTCGGGTATTTCTGTGGTTTCTGGTGCTTGTGTCGATTCTGCCTCGGGCATGAGGTCTGCAATGTGTTTCCGACGTTTTCGTGGGGCCAGCAGTGTCTCCTTGGCATCATTGAGAACTTTCTGCCACTGTGCTTGCGTTAACCCATCTGAACGCGGCACATTCGCATACGGCCCAATTGTGAGGGCATATAGTTTCGTGTGAGCGGCATCGACGAGGTTTTTTATCGTTGCCTCATCTTCGTCTTGAATATCGTCGATTGAGAGTTCAAGCACTTCAAAATAGTTATAATCCATAATGTTTGATAACGCTGTTATGACAACTGCTTTCTCAAGATTGCGTTTGTGAGATGAGCCTTTCGTCTGTCGTCGGAACTCCTAACGTCACCCATATAAGCGTGAAACCGAACGCTTTTTTGAAAGGGTTGACTTGTTGGACTTCGCCATCTCTTACGCGTCCCTCTTGATGAGATTCTCAATCCAATCGCGCAGATCCTCTTGCATCCCAAACCCCAGCCCGATAAGGATCAAAAAGAGTAGCACGACCCAGAGGATGAGGCGAATCATGCCCTTAGAAACCCTGATCAGGAGAAAGATACCGAGTATTGCTGCAATTATTAAAAATGTGGGAGAACTGATAAATTCAGGCATAACGATAGTAAATTCCTTATTTATATGAGGACTTACGCATTCCTTCTTAAAGCCCCCCTACCCCCTTGATAAGGGAGGATTGAGGGGGGTTGGGGGATTTAGAGGGTTTAAAGGACGAAAAATACCGCTTTTTGCGTCTAACTGTCCGATATTTGCTCAATTTGCGTAAGTCCTGTTAAAAATTGGCATCTATTCAACTGCTAACTTTTTCACCAGCGCCGTGGCTTCTGCCACTTCCGTTTCGTCAAGTGTTGATCTATCAATAGTTACCTTTGCGGTCCTGCCATCAGGGCCTGTCGCTATCACCTCAAGCGTTTGGTCCAGGTTATATTTGTAGATAATGTCAATGGGTGCTCCCGCGGGTAACCCTGGCGGTAATTCAAGTCTACATTCACCGATTTTAAAATCTTCAAATGCGCTTTCGGGAATTTCGTTTTTGAGTTGATCATGTTCAAGCCCCTGCACAATCTCACCGACGACGGAAGTCTGGTTGTCATACCGGGTTCCAAACTTGTCCGACTTTTCGCAAGGAATGGGGGTCATCTTCGGAATCATCACATAGATGCGCTCTTCGTCTCGTTCATTGAAGATAACAGTCCCGAGGTGATGAGTCGCCCCGTCGACGACCTTGACTGTGAGATCTCCGCTAGGACCGATGAACCGATCCTTAACAGCATCCGGGAGGCTTTCTACCGTAGCAGTATTGGAAACGCCAGTCGTCCCCTCCTCGATCTGGCGCAGGGTGCCCTGGATGGCGGCACCGAGGGCGACGGCATCATCGGGATTCACTTCGCTTGGGTTGATTTCTTTACCACTAATTTCGGCAATCATCTCTCGAATCATCGGCATGCGGGTAGAGCCCCCCACCAACAACACCGCGTCAATATCGCCCCAAGTCATCTGTGCTTCTGAGAGCACAACACCACACAAGGCACTGCACCTTTGGACTAAATCATTTGTAAGTTCGTGAAATTTTTCGCGTGTGAGTTCAATACGGCTGCTCTTGCCGTTATAGTTGCATACGATTCGTGCCTTCTGCCGTTGAGACAAAGATTCCTTTGCGCTAATAGCATTGAGTTGGATATCTTGATATGCGTGAAGGTCTTGCAACGGATTTTCGCTGTGTTCCGCCTCAAACATCTGAGCGACGTGTAGGATGATCTGATCGTCCCAATCCTTTCCACCGAGTCGATGGTCTCCATTCGTGGCAATCATTTCTAACTTGGACCCGGAAACCTTCATGACTGTTACATCAAAGGTGCCGCCACCGAGGTCAAAGACGAACACGGTTTGATCGCTGCCGTGAATATCAACGCCATACGCGAGAGCAGCGGCTGTCGGTTCGTTCATCACCTGAAGGACGTTCAATCCTGCGATTTTCCCAGCGTTGCGTGTCGCTTCTCGCTCGGCATCACGGAAATAAGCAGGGACCGTAATAACGGCATCGGTGACCTCCGTGTTCAGATAAGCCCCCGCATCCTGTTTGAGCTTCTGTAAAATCAGTGCCGAGAGCTCTTCAGCCGAATACGGGGTGCCGTTAAATTCACGGGAAAACTCCTTCTTGGATTTCCCAATCTCACGTTTGACGAATTCAACAATATCTGCCGGGACCGCGCTCGCGTTCTGTTTCGCGATTTTCCCAACCGTGATGACATCCTCTTCAAACATAATGACCGAGGGTGTAATCCGATCGCTTTCAGCGTTCGGAATAATTTCCTCTTGCGCATGTTCGTTGACATGTGCGATCGCAGAAAATGTTGTACCAAGGTCAATGCCAACAACTTTACCCATCTGTTCATCTCCTTTTTCTGTTCATCTCCTTTTTCACCTGTTAGTTTCCATCAACTGTTTCTTCACCTGTGGGCTGTGTGTAACGAAAGATGGTTACCTCTTCTGGGCGGAACACCTTCTCACGCCAATAGAAACCGATTTTGTGAATGATGGCTACTTCTTCGTCTTTATCGGGGTTATCTGTCGGTTTCGTATCAAGGGTCCTGTGCAATTTTCGATCGAGTTTCTTCGGATGCTCCTCATACGGGGTGACATCCATCCGATAGAGTACTTCCTCCAATTCAAAGCGGAGATTTTCCAAATTCCCCCGAAACTGCAACAACTCCTCTTTCAGGTTCATTCGGAAGTCTGAGAGTTCGCCTGCCAGTGCTTCAGGACGAATTTTATTGAATAGTCCCTTTGAGACGTTATCTGACCACGCTTCAAACGCTTCAAAAGGTTCGCGGATACGGTTCAAGTGAGACTCGACCGACACAAAGTTATCATAGAACTGAATCAGGTTATGGATAACCTGTTTGTGAAATGCTTCAAGCAGGACATTCTCCTTGTAGTCCTTCATTTCACTATAAATTGCGTCAAACATCTGCTGCTGGTTCTGGTTGCGGGCGATCTGCCCCGTAAACAGTTCCTCCAATTTCAACAAGTGCTGATCTATCGATGCAAGCGTGTTGATATCTTCCGCATCAGATTCACGCTTTGCAGGCGGCGGTTCCCTTGTCGAAGTTCCACCCGGTTCCAGTTCGGTTTGTGACTCAACTTGATTCTCATCCGGTAAAGAATTGCCATCAGACAGTTCTGTTGATGGCTCCTGACCTGTTTTTGTGTCGACGTTCCGTTCTTGTAGAGATGGATCGTCAGTCGTCTCTGTATCAGCAGCTTCAATAGTTTCATCAATTGTCTGCTTTTCTTTATTCAAGGTTGTAACCTCCTCTGTGAAACATCTAATTTGTATATGCGTTAACGTCGCCTGATACCAACTTAACGTCCCGAGGATGCTGTGACAAGCCGACTTGCAATCGAGGTATCTGTCGCATTCTCAAGTTCCCCACCCCCGATGAGAGCATCCCAATCAATCTTTCCATCCTCCTTGCTTACCGGATCCTCCTTGCTTACCGGATCCCCCTGCTTTCCGTGATGACCTGCCGAAGAATGAACCGTCGGAGGATGAACTGCCGGAGGATGAACTGCCGGAGGATGAACTGCCGGAGCCACCTACGCCACCTACTAAGAGACACCCCACTACTAAGGCACCTATCAAGATAACCTGGGCCTCACCTTTCGTATTCTCAATATCCTGGGCCAGGGTATCTTTCGCATTCTCAAGTTCCCTACTACGGATGAGAGCACCCCAATCAATCTCTCCCTCCTTCTTGCGCATCGGAAGGACTCTTCCACTACCCACCTCCTCTGCCTCAACTTCGATAACACCGTCGGCATTGTATCTATAAGTTACTTTAATGCGTGTCATCCCAGCAGGACGGGGCGGGATACCAAAGACTTCGTAAGCGGCACGGACGGGACAGCTCCGGGGTTCAAGGTACTCGGGACCTTGTAAAACAATGACAGCAAATTCTGTCTGATTGTCAATGGCTGTCCAATAGTCGTTTCGGCTAACATCGCACGGGATATTAGTGTTCTTGGCAATAATTGTGCTACTACGCAACTCCGATGTCTCTTTGTCAAAAACAACCAGACCGAGACTGTGAGAGCAGACATCGCTCATCCGCGCGATGCCAAAGTTTCGATCGGAATCTTTTTGTTCGGATGCTCTGAGGAATCCACTGAGGAACCCACGGGGTTTGGTTTGTTCGGATTGAAGAAGTTCTCCCATGATTGCAGCCCCAACGACAACAGCTTCATCAGGATTGACTGAGGTCTCTGGAGGTTGTCCGAAATGTTCTGTTAGCATATTTTGGATCATCGGCAGGCGTGTTGCGCCACCGACAAGGAGGACTTTATCAATTTCATCCGGTGTCAGTGTAATTTCATCTAAAACTAAATCTACAAGACTTCTACACCGTTCAACGAGATGGGTCGTCATATCCTCGAATTCCTGCTGAGTCAATTGGAGGCGATCGGATTTTCCTGCATAATTGGTAATGATAGTGGCTCTGCTAAGGGTTGACAGCTGAATTTTTGCGTCAACGGATCGTGCTTGAATATCCAAGTATGCGGCTGCGTTCATCAAAGGGTTTTCGCCTTGTTCGAGTTCAAAACGTTCTGCTACATGGGCGATAATCCTATCGTCCCAATCCTTCCCACCGAATCGGTGGTCGCCATTAGTCGCCAAGATAGTCATCTCTTGCCCTTTGACTTCCAAGATAGTTACATCAAAGGTGCCGCCGCCGAGGTCAAAGACTAAAACTTTCGAGGTATCGCCGCCCAGGTGTTTGCCATAGGCAAGTGCTGCAGCTGTGGGTTCGTTTATGATGCGTTGGACGTTCAATCCAGCGATTTCACCTGCGCGGATAGTCGCTTGGCGTTCAAGATCGTTGAAGCAAGCGGGGACTGTGATGACAGCATCCGTCACTTGTTCACTGAGTTCAGTTTCAGTATCTCTTTTCAAGGTTTTGAGTATCTCGGCGGAGATATCTTCCGGCGCGTACTGTTTTCCGCCGAATTCTCGGGAGAATTCTGTGATTGACTTGCCCATTTCGCGTTTAATGAACTCGACAGCATTTTCGGGTTCTGCTAAAGCGTTCTGTTTTGCATATTCACCGACAATGAATTCGCCCTCATCGTAGAAGATGACGCTGGGTGTCAGGCGATCGCCGTCTTCATTAGCGATGAGTTCGGGAGTTTCGTTGTCGTTGACGTAGGCGGCAGCGGAAAACGTGGTTCCTAAGTCAATGCCAACAATTTTAGCCATTCGCTTTTCCTCCTTCTCTGGCTATAATTTGGAAGGTGCCTCAATTCCTTACGGCACCTCATCTACACCCACCACACATCGGAATCCGACGGCACCTCCTACGAGATGCTGCCGGGGGTAAGGTATCAGGTAGCGTTCGGTGAGCCATGCGATGCGCGGGAGTTCACGCCAAGAGTTGCCGCGCAAAACGCGGTGCTGTGGGTCGGTTGTATCGCTACACCACTCCCAGACGTTTCCGAGCATATCGTATACACCGAACGCGTTGGAGAGATAACTTCCGACGGGTGCGATGCGTTCATGTTTATCCTGCCCACCCAAATTAGACTGCGTGCCATCGGGAGCGGTGTTGCCCCATGGGTACTTTTGGGAGACGAACCCGCCGCGAGCGGCTTTTTCCCATTCTACTTCTGTCGGGAGACGTTTGCCTGCCCACGCTGCATACGCCACCGCATCGTCCCATGTTACATTCACAACGGGATAATTGGGTGCCGGCGCGTGGGTGTAAGTTTCCTCTGGTAAAGGCCGGTGTCCGGTCTGCTTAAGGAATTCTTCGTATTGGGCACGCGTGACTTCGTGTGTATCGATGTAAAATTCATTGACATAGACAGTGTTGGGGGGTGAATGTTCACTTTCTCGTGCCGGCGTGCCCATCTGAAACTCGCCTGCGGGGATCAGCACCATCTCTGCCCCGTCTTTTTCCCATGTAATTGCGCCATAAGGATGCTGCGGTCCCATTTCCGCTTCCAATTGAACATGCCACAGTGTCGTCTCGCCGCCCTTCAAGGTGAGTAGTGCGCCACTTGCTTTGTACCCCGCATGCGTCATCTCGCCCATCACGTGTTCACCGTGCATATCTGTGTCAATTTCATAAGTTAACGGGGTTGTACCAATGACTTTTCCATCGATATGAACGGTTGCACCGCTCGGGTCGCTTGTGATGTCCACGGTAGCGGTTGTCTTGTCCTCTGGAGAATCTCCAATTCTTGATGGCAGTGAATGGATGATGGGAGTCTGTGCTGTTTGCTCACCTGGAAAATTTGCGTGTCTAAATAGGTTTGCGGTTTTTAATTCGCATTGTGCCAGCACTTCCTCCCAAGAAAGAAACCCATCAGGGGTCTCTTTCGCGGATAAAGTCCCATCGGCAGCAGCGGTGAAACTTTCAACGAGGGCAGCCGTGAAGTAGCCGCCGACTCTGTTGCTTCCGAACACAAATTGTCCGGGGGCGGCGGCAGTGACATCAAGAGTCCCGGTATGTTTGAGGAAGAGGTCCTCGGTATAGAGGCGGTTTTTGGGAAGATCTTCCGAGAAACTAACACTCAATTCCGGCCCGGGGGTCTCTGCATAGTTGCTGCAGGTGTCAGTAATGAGCATTTTCAAGTCCGCTGGCTTTTGTTCCAGCCATTCCCGCAACTTTGCGCGAGGCACCGTGTCTTTGCTATGGTCAAAATTGAGCACATGCTCGCTGTCAAAACTCCGAATACTTCCGTGTCCATTGTAGTAAACAAGGACCGTATCCTCTGGATTGGGCTTTAATTTGTGAAGATAGTCTTTCACGTGTGCGCCTCTGATAATCCCCTGTTTGTTGGATATAGTTCCGTAAGGTTCCCCTTGGACCAGCGTCATTTTCGTCATGCTGCCGAGTAACTCGTCCTCAGATTTCATGAGGGTTAGATGGACATCACAATGGTATGAGAGAAGCCTCATGACTTCTTTTATACGGCCCTCACTCTTTTCGACGCTTTTTCGGATGTTCACGTCATTTCCGAGTATGATGAGAAGCGCGTGAACTTCTTTGGCGGTCGCGGTAGATACCGGTCCCAAGCAGATAACAACTATCAGTATTAGCAGAAATCCGGCAGTTGGTAAAGTGTATGTGCGGTTCATAATTTCCTCCTAAAAAGAATTAATCATCCGAGAATCTATAGAAAAGCGCAGGTAAATCGTTAGCAACTCATCGTGCTTCTCTCCTTTGTTTTGTAGGTTGGGTTGAACGGTGCTGCCGATGGCCTGGATCCGCTCTCAAAGCCTCTCTGGGAATTTTTTCGAGCATTCCGAAAAATATTTTTTCGTACGTTGAGAGTTTCGCCTCGTCTAAACGGAGTTTATATTCCGCGAATTCCTTACGCAGATCATCCGGGGTAGAATTCTCGTTAAGGGTCAGTGTAGTGGACTCCTCGTCACCGGTTAATGTGCCGAGTGTCTCATATTCTGAGAGTTCTGTATAAAGATCCTGTGGTATTTCAGTTTCCAGAATCTCGTTATAGAAATCTGGGGCGATGTATCCCGCGATGAGGAGATATGCTGCCGCCTGGTATCCTTCTCTCTGCTGCGGTATTGGCAAAATTGCATCTATCGCCCTGCCATCAAGGATAAGCGCACGGCTGCCCCCTACACGATAACTATTTGTGTAGACAACTTTTTCACTGCCAATCCAGAGCGTACCATCATCTGCAAGTGTTTTGGTGGGTTCACCGAGTTTTTCAAGTAATTCTTGACGGAATACACTGTCAGGGTCCCGGTAAGGGCTGTTTACGATCTCTCCTCGAGGGGATCCGTCAGGATTCCAGTCAGGATTTTCTGCGTGTGTGCGTATTACTGTCAGGTACCCTGCTGCCCGTAGGCGATAAACCCCGTTGTCAAGCCCAAAGCAATAGACCAATTGCGACGGTACACCGTTGTATCGAATTTTGTAGATCAAAGTTTCACGGCTATTGATGTGGATTCGTTTGCCGCGTTCTTTCGTGAGTACCCAGTCTTTTGTATTTCCCCACCGGACCTGACGGAAGGGCGGGGCCCCACGCTCTGATGTTTCTAATACGGACAGACACCCTGTCATAAAGAGAAACGCGCCCGTTATCACTGTTAGATAGAGGAGTCGGAAAACTTCTTTTTTCATAATATCTCCTTAGGGTGAAGCATTCTTATTGATAAATCTTGTAATTTATACTTAACTAAACTTTGGACAATCTTTTATGGGATCCACATTTTGCCCCGCTGGGGCTTATACCTCGGGACGTATGGTGTTTCTATAAACATTTCGCCCCGCTGGGGCTTGCGTCACTGATGGACAGAAATTCCTACTTCCGTATGAGCATCTTCCGCGTGGCAGAAAAATCGCCGGCTGTGAGTGTATAGAAATAGAGTCCACTTGCGACAGGCTCTCCTAAAGCATTTCTACCATCCCAGTGTGCCGCCCGGCTCCGCCTGTGGTACATACCCGCACGCTGATGCCCTAAATCTAAGTTTTGCACGACGCGTCCTTGGATGTCGTAGATCGTCAGTGTCACATCGGCGGGTTTTGCCAACTGATACGGTATCCACGTTTCGGGGTTGAATGGATTCGGGTAGTTTGGTAATAGGGATGTCACCTCTGGAACCTGCCATGCCTCGGGATTTGCCAACCCCCGGAAGTGCTGGAAGAGATATTTTTGGACTTCCGGTGGGAGTTCTTGGAATGGCGGATAGTTTGCAAGTAGCATCAGTTGTGCACGCGGGGCTGCCAAGGTCCCATTTTCCAGGTCCCACGTCCCTTCATATCTCAACTTAAAGGTCGGCACAAGGCGCTCATCTATCCAGTCTGATATTTCTCCTAGGGACGGACTAATGCCGTTTCTTACCCATTCTGCTGGTATTTGTTGTGGATTCAGCGGATTCTTCAGTGGATTCAAGAGTGTCCTCCACTCCTCTTCCTTCGGTTGAAACTCTTGTACCAATGTGAAGTCTATACGTGATACCCGGCTTTTGATCATGAAGAGGATACGGTGGGCATCTTCCGACCTTACCACTATTTTGGGATCTGCTGTGGATTCCAAAATTTTATAGAAATCTTCGCCGGCTTGTATGACTGTTTCTACGGCCCCTATTATCGCCAAAGCGTTACCGAGAAAGGGAATGGCACCGATTCCCTGAACGACCAAACTTTGAACTGTCGTCCCCACCAATTCTTTAATTTTCGTATTGGGTGAAATAAGCGGAAACATAAAATAACCGGGTGTGTCCAGCCGCCGAGGATCTTCATCATTCAATGGATTTAAGACATTGAGGGCATCTGGAATGGCGACCCGATGCGTCGGGACTCCGGGGATATCCAGTATAATAGTGCATTTTCTGATCTCAACCCCCGAGAAGGGCGCGCCAATCACTTCTACAAACTGAGCCTTTAGAACAAAGTAGGTGGAGGTACACGCCTCGGGGGATGCCCATTCGCAATTCTCCGCCGCCTCCCCAAAGAATGCTACCTGCGAGATGAAATCATCCGGGGGTTTCAAATGGGCACCGATCTTTGTGAGATCCGCTATGCCTTCGTATGGCAGTTGATAGACATTTGTGCTTGTGGTTTCTGTACCAAACGCTATGGCGTTGCTGCAAGGACTAAAGGTTACGCTTGAAACCTTGCCAATGTTCCTCCCGGCTCCCAGAGAAAATTGCGTCGAACCCATGTGTCCATCTAAGACACCGATTGTTTGATCCGAACTCCCACTCAGCAGCAGCGTTCCACTTGGGTCAAAAGCAAGGCTCTGCACAGCACCTGAATGTGGTTGACTTTGCTTCTCAAGCAACCAATCCCCTGCTGCCCGCCACAAGATCACCCGACCATCTCTGTAGCCACTTGCGAGGCGAGAACCATCGGGACTAAAGGCAATAGAATCGACCTCTTTCAACGGCTCTGGTATTTGTAAGGGCGTGCCGACATCACCCGTGGTTACCTCCCAGAGCAGTACCTGGCCGTTATCATTCCCGCTGGCGAGCACAAGGGGCACGGTCGGATGAAAGGCGACGCTTGACACATTGTGGGTATGGGCCTGCAGCGTTGAGATTTTCCGCCATTCCGCCCGACGTGAAAAATACCTGTACACATGCACTTTGTCACCGTTTGTTCCACACGCCAGGAATCTGCTATCAGGACTAAAAGCGACACTCCGAACGGTGTTATCAAGTTTGAGGGGTAGGTGGTGTTCTGTCCACGCTCCCGCTTCTGCCCAGGTACGCTTAGACCTGCGCCACACGCGGATATATCCACGCTGAGTCCCACTGGCAAACCATTTGTTATCTGGACTAAAGGCTATACTGTTGACATCTCCGTGGTGATCGGTCCCTATTCCCTTCTCGTTCGGATTTTCATCTATAAGTCTACCGAGGTAGTCACCTGTGCTCCCTCCCCATAGATAGATGTGGTTGTCATTGCCGCCGGCTGCTAAGACATCTCCTTGCGGACTATAGACCACACATTTGACTGCTTCTTCAGGATTAGACAAGGTGAGCTTCAGATATTTATCACATTTGACTGCCTCTTCAGGATTAAACAAGGTGAGCTCCGGGTACTCATTCGCTGTATTGCCGTGGACAGTTGGTGTAGGTTGCCCTCTTGTGGTTTGCTTCAACGCTATCGGATTTGGCACATCCAAACCGACGAACATACGCCACTTCCCTTCTCGCTCACTGACTTTAACCATCAAGAGATTATCGCCCGCGTGCAGGTTTACTTGAAAGGTATCTTGGTAACCTCTACTGCTACGGTTTACAGCATCGGTGTAGACGACGATACCGTTGAGCCAAACTTTGATAGCGTCATCAGAACCGACTTTCATCGTTGCACCCTGATCTATCTTGGATTCAATATTAATCAGGGCATAAGATGTCGCATGATCTACATTGCCTTCTATAAACCCGATCGCGTTGAGAGTATCATTGATGTTACCGGCACCAAACAAATCAAACAATCTGGGTCTTTCTACAGAAATTTCCCCCGGGGTCCATTGGTAATCTCCAACGAAGTCGCCCACGTTAGCACCTTCGTCCGCTATCATTTCTTCAGTAACCGCACCGGAGCTCGCTTCATTAAGTGAATCAAAATCTATAGAATCTGCTCCACCTTCATTAAATGGTACTGGGGCGATCATCCAGAGCCAAGGTCCTGCAATATCTATTGTTTCTGCACTGGCACCCGCAATGATGCCTAACATTATTAGACAGATTATCGTTGTAACCGCGAAGAGTTTCCTTTCCATGAGAAACCTCCATCTCTTGTTATCTGCAGTGTGTTTCTATAACATGATTTTATCATTTTTTTATCATTTAATAGGACTTACGCAATTCCATAGTAGATGCGATCTTCTGCGAAAACACCGTACCTCTTGCGGCGTAATAGGCGTAATTCTGCGATTTTGCATAAACCCTATGATTAAGAAGAGTGAGGCGTGGTATCCACATGAGACCTCTCACACATTTTTAGGGTTGAGTAAGTTTTGTGCCAAGCAAGTTTGATCAGGGCCTGGGTGCAAAAATAGCGATTTTCGCACAAGTTTAATATTCCGTGTATCACCAACAAAATCAGCACGCAGACTGAGACTGCAAAGTATAGATACACTACCATCAGTAAATCAAAAAAAGCGGGGTATTTGGACGTTGTATTTTCAGACGTATACCCAATTGCCAGTTGGGTGGAGACGGGAGGTAGTGGGAACTACCCCGGCAATCCGTCTCCAACGTCCATTCGTAAGGATACAAGATTTTCCGAAAAAAATCAAGTAAAATTACGACGCTGTTTAAAATATCATGCACATCAATAGCGATGTATGATATACTTAAACACGCACTGGCAATCTACGCTTGGCAGTGCCGCGGTTCGGGAGACTAGCCCTCTCGCCGAACCACCTATTATAAGGGGTTTTACGGATGCCAAAACGTATTATAGCAAAAATCAAAATAAAATACAACATTTTTTTTCACCTCCAATTTTTGCCTGTACTTCCAGTCCTCATCCAACAATTATTGGGCTCCTACATCTACTTGCTTTTTTGTTGCAGTATATTAGCAAAATTCGTGCCAAGCGAATTTTGTCAATATTGGGCGCAAAAATAGCGATTCCAGCACAAATTTTGTAAGAAACAATAGGAATTTTGTAAAAATCCGCATAGGTTTTGCGAAGAAAAAAACTCCCTTGACTTTTTCACCAATTTCTTTGGGAAACCTGAAACCCTATCCTTTAGGTTAGGGAGCAAAACCCTATGTGTTTGACAAAATCTGTCAAGAATGTTAGGCTATCTATAAGGAGAAGCGACCAGATGTTCTTATAAACAGAGGAGGCAAGATGAAAAGAGAAGTATTAATAATTGACGATAATCAAGGTTCGGATGGATTGGAGCATTTCCTAAAGACGAAGGACTACTTTCCTGTTGTTGTTGACAACGTTGACAAAGGTTTGGTAAAAATTGAGGAATCCGAGAATCTGAAAGTTGCCTTGCTTAATGTGGAATTGTCAGGGATAAACGGTTTAGAGGCGTTGAAGAAAATTAAGGACAGGTACCCAGATGTAATTGTAATCGTGATTAGAGCAGAAGTAAACACAACGAGAAAGGCAATGCGTTTCGGGGCATTAGATGTTATGTCTAAATACGCTAATATGGAAGATATCCATAGAGTCCTTGATCTCGTGTTTCGTCGGTTATCTATCCGAAACGAAACAGCCCTGATTCCTGAGATAAAAATGCCTGAGGAGCAGGACTCTCTCGTTGGAGAAAGCAGACCAATGTTTGAAGTGAATAAAGAAATTGGACGAGTAGCCGACAATAAAATTTCAGTGTTGATTGAAGGTGAAACAGGCACCGGAAAATGGCTGGTCGCGCGCTTAATTCACAAAGAAAGTGGACGTGCAAAGAAACCGTTTATCTTAATTGATTGCGGTGCGTTGCCTGATAAACTCCTTGAAGGTGAGTTATTTGGCTATGTAAAGGGAGCATACACAGATGCGGATCCAAAGGGTAAACCGGGACAATTTGAAGAGGCGGATGGTGGCACCCTTTTTCTTGATGAAGTTAGTAATATGACCCCGCAACTCCAGAAGAAACTCCTGACTGTGCTGCAAACAGGAAATTTCTCGCGAGTAGGCGAAACTAAGGTGCGTAAAGTAGATGTACGTGTGATCAGTGCTACCAATGAGAATTTGGAGCAACTGGTTGAAGAAGGAAAGTTCCGAGAGGATTTGTACCACCGTCTCTGCGGCTATCAAATCTCCCTGCCGCCCTTGCGAGAACGAGTGGAGGATATTCCGTTACTCGTCGCGTACTTTCTGCAGCGTATTAAAAAAGAAAATGGTACGCAAATGTACGGTGTTTCTAAAAAGGTGATGAGATTATTCGAAGCGTATAATTGGCCCGGCAACGTTAGAGAGTTAGAGAATTACCTGAAAAGGGCAGCGATAAATTCCCAAGACGACGTGATTCTGTTGAACGACCTCCCACAAACTATCTGGGATGGAGGTTCAGACGGAGGCGTGCCAGAAATGCCAGAAACACCACTGTATGAGAACCTGCTTGATTTGCCAGTCGCGGTGTTCTGTCAGCTGCTCTCTGATAGGCGGTCAGATATCACTGGCAGCCAAATCATTGAGTGGTGGAAAGTGTTCGCTAATGACGGGAGTGCCCGTGCCCATAAGGCCAAACGCGAAATTGATGATTGGCTGGTCGAATGGCACACGAGTTGGTTAACGTTTCCTAAGTTATCGGAACGTATTCAGGAGGTGATTGATGCCGCTGTTTCTGTATTATCAGACCTTCGAGATGAAGCGGGTTCCAAACTCATAGAGGAAGTTGAGCCCATCAGTATAAAAGGAAGAACCCTCAACAGTAGCCTTGCTGCAGTTCTGCGGGAGGTCGTAAAGGCACATGGTGAAAATAAAGAAAAAGCCGTGAAAGAATTGGGTATTGATCTTGAGGAGCTTGAGAAGTGGCTGTCGTATCCGACAGAAGATGATGGAAATGACGCGACAGATTCATTTTCGACATCTACAAGGACTTCGCGCTCGCTCGAACTGATTCCTAACAATGTGATCAAAAGACTTCTTATAGAACCAATCAAGTTCTTCGTTTTGGATCCTTTCTTACAAAACGAATGGGAGGAGAAAGCACCAGAGGATCAGATACGAATTGTCCACCTCGATTTGAAAGTGCTATCTAAGCGTTTGCGGGGCAGCCATGGCTGTATCTATTTCGGCGGAATGACCTTTAAGCAAATTAAGAGGAATATTTATCGCCGAGCACCATACATATATGATGATCATGACCAAGCAGCTGAGGCACTGGGCAAAGATGTGAGAACGTTCGAGAGGCGATGGCCAAAAGAAAAAGAGTTCCCGACTGATCACACGCTTTTAGTGGGGTAGTACTGCGTTAACCTTTATTAGTTGGTGTAAAATTTTTGGAAGGATGGGCGGTACAGGACTTGAACCTGTGACCTCTTGCATGTCAAGCAAACGCTCTAGCCACCTGAGCTAACCGCCCGTTCTTGGAAAGATAGTAATGGAGGTGGCGGTCGGAATCGAACCGACGAATAAGAGTTTTGCAGACTCTGGCCTTACCACTTGGCTACGCCACCTCAAGATGGGGCGGGAGACGAGATTTGAACTCGCGACTTCCACCTTGGCAAGGTGGAGCTCTACCACTGAGCTACTCCCGCACTTTTTTATCAACCCGTGCAGAAAATGTTCTGCGGATCTCAAAAGCGTATATAGTTTACCATACTCGCGATTGAATGTCAAGTTAATTTTTCATTAAAATAGCAGAAATTTGAATTTATGTCAAAAATTTTTAACAATTTCAGAGCTGCTCCTCAATCCAATCATCACCGTGTGCGGGATTGTAAATCAGGCCTTTTCTCATTTCAACACAGAGGTCAAGGTCTTCTAAGACCATGTGTCCAATGAGGATTGGTGAACCTTCAGGCAGATCAGTGACTCGGATGGTGCCGCTTCGTTCCAAGAGAGTATATTCAACCTCAGAATAGATGGTGCGCGCCACGATGCCGTTAGCAGTTCTCGCTGTCCGTCTGCCGACAGGTGTGAGGCCCAGGTGTTCAATGAGCGATATTGGCAAGCAGAGACGAGTCGCCCCGGTATCTACAAGTGCATCGTTAACGGTGAGTCGCCGCACATCCTCGGCATCTATAACCCCTGCCTGTACCAAAAATAGATCGCTTAGATTCGCGAGTTGGATTTCAGTTGTGTGTCTCATTTTTGTTTCCCTTTTTCTTGAAGGTTATGTTCGGTAATCCGCGTTGATTCGGATATAATCGTAGGAATAATCGCACGTCCACATTGTGATTTCAGTGTCCCCAGCCCGAAGATCAATGGTGATCCGCAGGGAATCTTGCGCGAATAAAGCAGTGGCTTTATCTTCATCGTAACCGGCATCCATTCCGTCTTTGACGAGTTGATAATCGGCAATCCAGACATCCACCTGATACGGATCGAATTCTGCTTCAGATTTACCGATTGCCATCATAATGCGTCCCCAATTGGCATCGTTGCCGAAAATAGCGGTTTTGACGAGCGGTGACTCGGCGACAGCACGGGCGGCTTTTTCCGCATCTTCACGGTCCTTAGCGCGTTTAACGACCACCTCAACAAGTTTCGTCGCGCCTTCACCGTCGCGAGCGAGCATTTTAACCAATTCGGTGCAAACGAACTGAAGTCCCTCACAGAATGCTTCGTAATTTTCGCCGTTTGCTACAACGATGTCCGTGTTGTCAGCGCGTCCGGTTGCGAGGAGAATCACGGTGTCATTTGTGCTGCGATCGGTGTCAATTGTTAAGAGGTTGTACGTATCGTCTACAACACGATTTAAAGCAGATTGGAGCGTTTCACGGTTGATTCGCGCATCTGTTGTCAGATAGGAGAGCATCGTCGCCATATTGGGTGCACCCATACCAGACCCTTTAGCGATTCCACCAATCCTCACGGGTACGCCGGCAATCTCTACCTCTACGGCGATAGATTTCGGGTGTGTATCGGTTGTCATAATACCTTCAGCAGCATCGTCTCCGCCTTCGGTGCTGAGTGCGTTCGCAGCGATTTGGATTCCATTTTCGATTTTGTCCATCGGCAGCTGCTGTCCAATAACACCGGTTGAAGAGACGAGAACAAGCTCCGCGTCTATACCGAGCTGCTCGGCTGTTGCGGATGCCATCCGTCTTGCATTTGCCATACCGAGTTCGCCGGTGCAAGCGTTGGCGTTCCCGCTATTGACGATAACGGCTTGTGCCTGTCCATCGCTGAGGTGTTCACGGCATAGGATGACGGGTGCAGCGGTGACGCTATTTTTTGTGAAGACGCCGGCGGCGGCTGCAGGGGTATCGGTGACGATGAGTGTTATATCTTTTGTATCTGCGGTTTTAATACCTGCGTGAATACCTGCTGCACGGACACCTTGGACGGCGGTAAGTCCACCCTCTATTTTTTTCATTTATGTAAACGCTCCTTAGAGAAATGTAGGGTAAATTTTACTATACTTGGAGGGAATTGTCAAGTGGATTGTGTTGTAGTTTTCAGCTGTGATTTTGGATTTCTCTTGACATTGGATTGGGTGTAAATATAATAGGTTTAAATTTTACTTCATGAACTTCGGACTTTGGAGATGAACTATGGCGAAAATACGGATGGCACAGTATGGGACGAAACATGGGCACGCAGGTGGGAAACTACAAGCAATGCTTGTGAACCCTGATGTTGAAGTTGCGGGGGTGTTTGAACCGGATGCGGAACAGCGCACGAAACTTCAGAATGACGGTGGCAGATTTGCGGATGTCCATTGGTATACGGACGCAGCGGAGATGCTAAATGATGAAAGTATCGTTGCAATTGCTTCGGAAGGGAACAACGCAGAAAGTTTGGATCAGACTGAAGAAATTGTGAATGCTGGTAAACACGTCTGGTACGACAAACCTGCGGGTGAGAACTGGGAGCAGTGGCAGCAGGTCATTAATACTGCTCAAGAAAAATCTCTGCTCGTGCAGATGGGGTATATGTTGCGGTATCACTCCGCCTTTAAACAGGTCGCCGAGTGGGTGAAATCCGGCTTTTTAGGCGATGTTTTTTCCGTTCGCGCTCACATGTCAACGAACATCCCTCACGAATCACGCAAGCGCATCAGTGAACACATCGGCGGCATCTTTTTTGATTTAGGTGGACACGTACTTGACCAGGTGCTGTGGCTTCTCGGACGACCGGAAAAGGTGACTTCTTTCCTCCGAAACGATGGCGACTCGGTGGAGCCTTTCAAAGATAATACATTGACGGTGTATGAATTCGATAAGGCGATGGCGTTTATATCCATCTCTGCTTTGGAGCCACGTCCAGTCGCACGCCGATTTGAGGTCTACGGTAGTGCGGGAAGTGCTATCATTGTTGAACCCTTTGAGCCGGGGTTGAAGATTCGCCTCTGCTTAGAAGAAGCAAAAGATGGGTATGTAGCGGGTGAACAAGTCGTGGAGATAGATGGTGAAAGCCGTCAACGGACTTATGAACTGGAGTTGGATGCGTTTTTAGCGACTATCGCAGGAGAGCAGGAACCTGATCGTCCGGTATCGCATGAATTGTTGGTGCAGGAGACGCTTTTGCGGGCAACAGGGGTTATCGCGGATTAAAGCGGTCAGGTCGCTACGCTTTCAGGCGTTTCGCTGCGCTCCACTCTCAGCGGTCAGTGGGTACACAACGTCCTCTTGACTGACCGCTGAAAGGTTTTTTCGCAGCCGGTGAATGCCATTAAGGCATTCATACCGTTGATTACCGACCTGAGTGCTGACCCCTGACCGCCATAGGCGTTAGTCTTCGAGTCCGGCAGCCCATCGGATACACCCAACAATGTGTTCGTGGAACCATTTTTGGGCCCAGAGTTCATCAGGGTGACCGAGTGCTGTGTACATCACGCGCCCCTGCCCATAAGTGTGACACCATCCGAGTGCGTAGTCGTGGTCTTCACGGTTTCCGCGAGAGAGATCGATGGAATCATTGTCCAATCGCATGAGCACGCGGGTTTTGTTGCGATCCCAGTTTTTGAAGGTATAAATTTCATCAACGACTTTGAAGCTGCTGCCGAGCATGCGGGTTGCAGGATGGTCGGAATCCTCGACGATAACATTCACTTCTTCGTGCCAGGGGTGTCCGGCAAAATAGCCGCCGAGCATCTTGCCATATTCGGGCCAATCGTAGCAGGTATCCGTTGCGTTATGGATGCCCAAGAAGGCTTTTCCGTTGCGTACGAAACTCAGGAGTGCCTCTTTCTGTGCATCGTCAAAAGCGAGATTACCGGTGGTTGCGAAGGCGACGAGGTCCTGTTTTTCCAGATTTTCAGCGTTTATCAGTTCGCAACGGTGTGTTGTGAGGACGTTCCAACCGTTTTCTGCACCGAGTTGCTTCAGTGTAACTTCAGCATTGGGTAGATACGAGTGCTCAAAACCGGCGGAATGGCGCAACATAAGAATGTTCATAAAAAACTGTTCCTTCAAAACTGTGTTTCTCTATGCAACCATCAGTTTTAGTGTTCCTGTTTCAACGTCCACCGCCCCCAAACGAGGTCTTACACGGACTCCACAGGCGTTTTACCTCTCAGCCGAACCGACCGCGAGGGGTCTTAAGTTTAGAGCAGCGTTTACGTCACGATCTTCTCTGAAACCACAACGCTGACAATGATACTGCCGCTCTGATAGCGATAAATCCGTTTTCTTGTGTCCACAACGACTACACGTCTGACTTGACGCAAAAAACTGCGGGGCTGCGATTATTGGAATCCCAAGCACTTTTGCTTTAGACTTGAGTTTCTCAAGGAAACCACCTAATGCAGAATCCGATAGTGCCTTGGCAAGATTTCGGTTCTTGAGCATGTTTGTTATTTTCAACGTTTCAATACCAATACCAGATGCACGCTTAACAATATCTGTTGTTGCTTTGTGGTGAGCGTCTGCTCGGATACACGCAATACGGTAATGAATACGTTCAACCTTTCGCTTTTGTTTCTGCCAGTTGTTAGAACGAAACACCTTCTTGCTCAACTTCCGCTGCTCGCGTTTCAGTTTCCGCTCATATCGATTCAACGGTCGCGGGTTATGATACTTCGTGCCATCGTCAAGGGTTGCCAATGTGTTGATACCTACATCTATGCCAACGACAGGGAGTCCGCGTGTGTCACACGGAGGCTTCGGTGTTCCTGTGTCGACAAGGATAGAGACGAACCAACGATGTGCCGTCCTTGAAATCGTCACGCTACGGATATCACCTTCAAAACGAAGTGCTTCAAACATACGGATACGTCCGATTTTCGGTAAACGGATATGTTTATCTGCAACTTTCACTTTCGCACCTTCAACGGTGTAGGATTGGCGATGTGAACGTTTTTTATACTTCGGGAAGCCGTTTTCCCCTTTCTTCCAACGGGTTATTGCGTCACCGAGATTCTCAAACGCATACGCAGCAGCACGCTGATCACACGCACCACTCCACTCGAACTTCTCACGCTTTTCGGCATTGAACCTTTTGCGTAACGTCCGAGCAGAACGCCATTCGTCTTTGGATAAGCCATCTTTGAAGTCAGAGAGTCCATAGTTGAACGCAACACGCGCATAACCACATTGCTGTGCAAACCATGAACGCTGTTTCTCCGTCGCGCGCAACGCGATCTTGTGTGCTTTTAATGCCATTTGGGTATCCCACGTCCCACGCTTTTACCGCTTTTCACAGTCGGTCGGCGAGGAGACTGCACTTGCGTGCAGGTGAAAAGTCCTCGCCACGTGGTATTACCAGTATACCCGAAAAACATAGAAATGTCAAGAAAAAAATAGAAAAAGAACTATTTAGCAACTACTCCTTTTGTAATGGCTATCAGCAATTGGCAATTAGCGATTAGGGCGTTCGCTTAATTGTCGATTCATAATATTATACAAAATTAGAAGAAAAAGTGTTAAACTATTTTGCAGCAGATTATAATGTTGGATAAAACCGAATCAATCAGGAGAACGAACATGAGATTTTTGAAAAAAGGCGATACAAAAAAACCGAAACCCGCATCATCTCCAACCGCGAAGGAACACCCAGAACTCCAGGTCATCAGCGGTTCACAAATCTCTGGACGGCCACCAGGACAACAGCCGAGTCCACAACAGCAAACATCCCAACAACAAACGCCGCAGCAGAACATTACTTTACCAAATATAAAACATAAAATCGCCGTTGCGAGTGGAAAGGGTGGTGTTGGGAAATCGACTGTCGCCACGAATATGGCAATTTCGCTTGCAAACGCCGGTGCGAAAGTCGGCTTGATGGATGCGGATGCCTACGGTCCGAGTATTCCAACAATGATGGGGATCCAAGAACGCCCGCGGACAAGTCCAGAACGCAAACTGATTCCGCTGGTTCGGCATAACATCAAACTGATGTCCATCGGGTTCATGGTGCCGGAAGAACAGGCGATGATTTGGCGGGGTCCGATGCTACATAGTGCGATCCGCCAATTCCTAAGCGACGTAGAATGGGGCGAACTTGATTATCTGATTATCGACTTGCCGCCCGGAACGGGAGATGTTGCGCTCACCTTAACACAGGCGATCCCGTTGACTGGGGCAATTATTGTTACAACGCCTCAAGATGTCGCGCTTGCGGATGTCCGGCGGGGTGTGGCTATGTTTGAACGCCTCGGTGTGCCGATTCTGGGGATTATAGAAAACATGAGCTACTTCCTATGTCCGCACTGCAATGAAAAAACCGAAATTTTTAGTGCCGATGGCGGTAGGAATACAAGTGAGCGATTTGGTGTCACGTTCTTAGGGCAAATTCCGCTTGACGCTGAAGTTTGCACCGCAGGGGACATCGGGGTTCCGATTGTCGCAGGGAATCCAGAGTCACCCCAATCCGAGGCGTTTGGTGAGGTCGCCAACGAATTAGTGACGGTTCTGGAGGAGAGCGGTGAGGAAGATGAATTGACGATTCTTTAGAAGCTATCGGCTGTCGGCGGTCAGCAGTCAGCAATTGTTTAATAGTCATCGAATAAAAACACAGCAGCATTCAATTGTCAAGTAATTTACCCAAGGATGCCCGAACTTGTTCGGGACAACGTGCACAACCCCGAATAAATTCGGGCATCCGGCAAGAGGTATCCTTTACGGATATGGACTTATTTTGTAAAATTGAATGCCTCTGGATAAAAACATTAAACGAGTTGACAAATTGTGCGTTTCGTATTAAAGTGTGCTTAGATTTCTCACCCAAAACCGTTAACGCTTTCTCTTTGTGAGTTACAGAGAATCCTTTACTAAGGAGGCTATCTCATGGCGAATACAAGTTGGGGAAACGTCTATAAAAAACTCGGTGCACGGCCCCTAATTAACGCTCAGGGAAATCAGACTGTGCGCGGTGGGTCCACACCCTCAGCAGCCGTTCGCAAAGCGATGCTCGAAGCCGATGCCAGTTACGTTGAAATGGCAGAACTGCTGGAAAGATCCGGACAATTCATAGCGGAACGACTCGGCGTTGAGGATGCTTATATCACTGCGGGCTGCTATACCGCACTCGTCTTGGCATCAGCAACGGTGATGACTGGTAACGATCCGGACAAAATGGCGCAACTGCCAGATACCACCGGGCTTAAGAATGAAATCGTTTTTCAGAAGATGCAACATTATACCTACGATCGCGCGTTTACGATTCCGGGAAGTAAACTCATTTATGTAGGCGATGACAACGGTTGCACGAACGAGGCGTTAGAGGCTGCCATCAACGAAAATACAGCGGCGGTTGCCTATCTCATTCAAGCAGAGCACGAAAATGGGGTGTCGTTAGCAGATGCGACTGAGATTGCTCGCTCACACAATCTTCCAGTGATTGCTGATGCAGCCGCCCAAATCTATCCACTTGATTATTTCCGACGCAACGCTCAATCTGCTGACCTTGTCTGCTTTGGTGGCAAGTACTTCAACGCGCCACATTCAACGGGTTTCGTCTGTGGAAGAAAGGATATGATCGAAACGGTGCGGCAGCACGGGTTTATTGGACCGAGACCTGTCGGACGCGGCATGAAAGTAGATCGGCAGGAGATTATCGGATTGGTAACGGCCATCGATATCTGGTTGTCCACTGATCACGATAAACGTTTAAAGGAACAGGATGCCAGATATGAGGCATTAGAACATGAACTTGCGAACGTTGACGGCGTATCCTGCGAAGTTCACTATCCAGAAAGGAGCCATACACTGTCGAATCTGCATGTGAAAATTGATGCTGCTATTACTGGAAAGGACGCTGCACAAATCACACAGGAACTTGACGCTGGCACACCGAGGATTAAAGTGAACGCACAGGGCAAAAAGGCTCTGGTTATTAACGCATACACCCTCAATGCCGGTGAAGAGTATATTATCGCAAACGCCATACGACATATATTGGCGTAATTTTTTAGTTATCAGCATAGGGCAGTTAGTGGTTAGCAATTGCTAACTGCTAATTGCCAATTCCTACCAGAAAACCCAATCTGTCCACGGTTTTATCTTAAGCATTCCTAACATGCAGAACACAGCCGATCCACCGAGTGCCCCTTTTCCAGCAGCAATCCATCGCAGATTACGGGACTTGGCTTTGTAAGCATCCGTGTAAATAGTGACGTATTCCGCTGATTTACCGAGAAGTCGCTCGGCGGGTGGCACAGGCTGATAGACATACGCACCACCGACAGCGACAGCACCCAGTGGAAGATTACCCACCACCCCTAAAATCCCAGCAGCAGCGAGCCACACTGACGTATTCACATCATCTTCGGCATCGTATTCAGCAGCAGTTTTTGCCTCAGTGAATGTCGTGTCCTGCTGCGCAATAGCAGTCATGGGAAAGTTGAAGCTGAGCATTGCCATCAAAACGACTAAAACGCCGAACAGTAGTTCTTTCCTCATTTTGTTTCCCTGATATTTCTCAAAAGTGATTGTAAAGCAGTGCTTATCAGGGTTCCTTTGATG